>DATJCP010000597.1:0-5652 GCA_035514715.1 Candidimonas sp. | reverse complement strand
CCGAACAGGACAGTGAAACGCCTTTGCGCCGATGATAGTGGACGTACGTCTGTGAAAGTAGGTCATCGTCAGGCTCTTATTGTAAGAAAACCCCCAGCCCAAAAGCTGGGGGTTTTTGTTTGCCCGACAGATTCGTAGCCTGCACATAAAAGAAACCCAGAAACAGACAGGAAAAAAAAGCCGGCTCACTAGGAGCCGGCTTTTTTATTGTTGCCAACAAGCCCTTGGCAAGCTCTTATTCGATATTTTGTGCCTGCTCTCGCATTTGCTCTATCAGCAATTTAAGATCAATAGCCGCACGTGTAACGCTAAGAGCACTGGCTTTAGAGCCCAGCGTGTTGGCTTCACGGTTCATTTCCTGGAATAGGAAATCCAGGCGCTTGCCGGCGCTGCCGCTATTTTTCTTGTCCTTGCGGCCACTGGTTTCGCCTGTGCTTAACAAGTGCTCCAGCTCGGCAATATGCGAACGCAGCCGTGACAATTCTTCGGCAACATCTATACGCAAGGAAAACAGCGACGCTTCCTGGGCGATGCGGGCCGAAAGTTCAGCGCCGCTGATTTGGGCAAATCCGTCGGGGCTGACAGCCATCAGGGCATCGCGCAATTTATTGCTGATTTTTTCCTGGTGCTCGGCAAGCAAGGCTGGCAAGTCTTTTTCCACCTGATCCACGATACCGCTGACTTCGAGTGCGCACTCTTGCATCATTGCGGCAAGGCGCTGGCCTTCGCGTTCGCGGGCGGCTTGCAGTTCAATCAACGCCTGGGTTGTGGCCTCCTGGCACATCGCTGTCCAGACTTCAGGGTCGAAAGAGGCGCTTTCAGCACCGCCCGAACCATTCAGCAATTCACTTAGGCGTGGTGCTGGTGTGTCGGGGATGACCTGGCGGGCAGCCTGAAGCTGGCTGGCAAGGCTTGCCAGGTACTCGGAATCCAGGCTGGCATTGGCTCGGGTGTCGACGCGCGCGTAATTGACGCGAATTTCCACCTTGCCGCGTGTAACCGCCTGGCTGAGCTTTTCGCGAATCAGGCCCTCGACCATACGCAGGTCTTCCGGCAGCCGGAAGTTGATGTCCAGAAACCGGCTGTTGACGGTGCGAAATTCGATCGTGACGCTGCCTTGCGCGGATTCGGCGCGGGCGTTGCCGAAAGCGGTCATGCTACGGATCATAAGAGGAGGTCCTGTTCTTTTACATAAAGCAGGTATTGTAAGATGAGAGCATTACGTCTTAATCATCATTGACACCAAATTGGAGCATCTTCTTGTCTGAATGCACGCTTTCATCTACCTCTGGCACTGTTATTGCTCGTCCAACAGGGCGCACCACTACCGAGTTGCGGCCTTTGTCGATAGAGGTTGGTTATACGCGCCATGCCGAAGGCTCGGTACTGATCAAGGCAGGCGATACGCATGTGTTGTGCAATGCCAGCGTGCTGGAAAAGGTTCCGCCGTTCTTGAAGGGCAAAGGCCAGGGCTGGGTGACAGCGGAATACGGCATGCTGCCGCGTTCCACCCATACGCGCTCGGATCGTGAAGCGGCGCGTGGCAAGCAAAGCGGGCGTACACAGGAAATCCAGCGTCTGATAGGCCGCAGCTTGCGTGCAGTATTTGATTTGACTGCCTTGGGCGAACGCACCCTGCATCTGGATTGCGATGTCTTGCAGGCTGACGGCGGCACGCGCTGCGCCAGCATTACCGGTGCATGGGTGGCTGCGGCGCTTGCTGTGCAGGGGCTGTTAAGCAAAGGTTTGCTGGCTTCCAGCCCCATTCTCGATCATGTGGCCGCGGTTTCAGTCGGTCTGGTCGATGGGCGCCCTGTGCTGGATCTGGATTACATCGAAGACTCAGGCTGCGATGCTGATATGAATGTGGTGATGACGGGCGCCGGTCGTTTTGTTGAAGTACAGGGAACGGCTGAAGGGCAGGCATTTGAGCGCAAAGAACTGGATGCGCTGCTGGACATGGCGCAAGATGGTATTGCCCAGCTTGTTGTTTTGCAGAAGCAGGCACTCGTTTAAGAAAGAGTGCTGCTTTGCAGCCAGATTAGCTTGCGCAGCGGGCGTAATCCGGAATGCTTGCCGGCAACACACGCTTGCCAACCATGGGCCGATAGTATCTATCGGCCCATGTTGAATCTGACGCGTTATGCGGTAACGAATCGTCCGACCATTTCTGCTTTTTCCAGATCCCACACGTGCTTGATTAGGGCTTGGCCTTCTTCCTTGGTGGCCGCATTGCGATAGGTACTCAGGCGCAATGCCTTGTCTTCGATCTCGGGACGAGACAATGTGTTGCCAGGATCGCCCTTGGGTTCGTCCACACGTGCCGATAAGGTTTTGCCGTCATGGGTTTGCACGGTGACCTTGCCTATCCATTGTCTGGGGTAGGCGGTGTCCACCTCGGTATCCAGCTGCATAGTAACCAGTCCGCGGAAAGCCGCAATGGCGGGGTCGTTCAGGGCCGCATCGAATTCGGGCAGGCCTGCTCGGCGGTGCTGCGCAATCAGGCCCAACACGGTACCCATGGAGAATTTCGACTGATGGACTGACGTGGGGTTGGTAACCGGCCCCAGTACGTCGATGGCGCCCTGGTGCACATGCGCAACAACGCTGCCGATATCGCCAATAGCCAAGCTATTGGCCTGCACTATTTGCAGCAGTGCATCGGCGGCGGGGTGCGTGTGGCGGCATGAGGCGTGGTATTTGAACGAGGTTTCCAGTACGGTCCAGCGTGAACCCAGCCTGTCGGTGAGCTTGGCGGGATCGGCATCTTGTGACATGCCGGCGCCCATGCCCTGCAGGCCTTCCAGAATGCGCTGTGCGCCGGTGAAACCGTCGTGGGCAAGGTAGGCAGCCGTTATGCCATTGGCGGCCGCCTTGGCGGTATGCAGCTGTTTCGAGTCGGCGGCGTCGCGCAGGAACTCCCAAAGACCAGCGGCTTGTGTGCCTGCCGAACCCAGGGCATGGAGCATTTGCTCGTTGTTCAGATTAAGCAGGCGGCCTACTGCAACGGCTGCTGCCAAGGCGCCAGCCGTGCCTGTGGTGTGGAAAATCTTGTAATGAGAGCGGCCAAGGAATTCGCCAACTCGTATGCCGACTTCATAGCCGGCCACGCAGGCGACGAGCAAGTCTTTGCCGGACCGGCCCAAGGCCTGGGCGACGGCGATGGCGGGTGGGAATACGACGGCCGCGGGATGGAAAACCGAGCCATTGTGTACGTCGTCTTGTTCGACCATATGGGCCGCCGCCGCATTGACCATGGCGGCAAACAAGGGGCTGGTGCTGCGCCGGGTAACCATGTTCTCGGAGGGGCCGCTGGTGGGGCCCATGGTATCGGCGAATTGGGCAATGGCTTGAACGGGCCGCGCGCTGGATCCGGCCAGGACTGAGGCCAGGCAATCCAGCATCAGGTCTTCAGTGCGGCGCAATACCGCTGGCGGGATGTCTTCGTAAGCGAGTTGAGCGGCAAATTCCGCAAGTTCGGCACTGGGGTGATTCATGGCAAGTTCCAGTTAGGCATGACAAGGTTGATGGAAAGGCAGGCCGTTTTAGAAAGAGCGGGGCAGGCCCAGCACGTGTTCTGCAACATACGACAAGATCAAGTTGGTGGAAATAGGCGCTACTTGATAGAGGCGGGTTTCACGGAACTTGCGTTCAATATCGTATTCGTTGGCAAAGCCGAAACCGCCATGGAATTGCAGGCAGGCATTGGCCGCTTCCCACGACGCATCGGCAGCCAGTAGCTTGGCCATGTTGGCTTGCGCGCCGCAAGGCTGGTGGGCGTCGAATAAACGGCAGGCTTCATAGCGCATGAGGCTGGCGGCTTCGATATTGATATGCGCACGGGCAATAGGAAACTGCACACCCTGGTTTTGTCCGATAGGGCGGTTGAACACAATGCGTTCTTTTACGTAGGCCGATACCTTGTCGATGAACCAATGGCCGTCGCCTATGCATTCGGCAGCTATCAGTGTACGCTCGGCGTTCAGGCCATCCAAGATATACTTGAAGCCTTTGCCTTCTTCGCCTATCAGGTTTTCGGCAGGGATTTCAAGGTTGTCGAAGAACAGTTCGTTGGTTTCGTGGTTGACCATGTTCAGGATGGGGCGCACTTCCATGCCCTTGCCTATGGCCTCGTGCAGGTCGACGATGAAAATCGACATGCCTTCGGATTTCTTTTTTACTTGGTCCAAAGGCGTGGTACGTGCAAGCAAGATCATCAGGTCGGAGTGCTGGATGCGCGAAATCCAGACTTTTTGCCCGTTGATGACGTAGCGATCACCTTGCTTGACCGCGGTGGTCTTGATTTTGGTGGTATCGGTGCCTGTGGTGGGTTCGGTAACGCCCATGGATTGCAGGCGCAGTTCGCCTGTGGCGATACGGGGCAGGTAGCGTTGCTTTTGCTCTGTCGAGCCGTGGCGCAACAGGGTGCCCATGTTGTACATTTGGCCGTGGCATACGCCTGAGTTGCCGCCGTTGCGGTTGATTTCTTCCATGATCACCGAGGCTTCCGTCAGGCTCAGGCCCGAACCACCGTATTCCTCGGGAATCAGGGCGGCAAGCCAGCCGGCTTCGGTCAAGGTATTGACGAACTCTTCGGGGTAGCCGCGTTCGTGGTCGATCTTGCGGAAGTATTCAGGTGGGAATTGTGAGCACAGGTCGCGGATGGCGTCGCGGATTTCCTGGAAGGGTTGTGTGGATTGCTGCATGGTATGTTGGCGTCCGGTTTTATTTACAATGGCTGTAACTTTGCCTTAACACGAGCAACTTGCCAATTATTGCTTGGTTAAGCCTGGGTTTGCCAATTTTGAAGAGAACATCTATACATGGCGATGCACTTTGATCTGACCGATATGCAGCTTATGGTCAACGTAGCCGGTGCCCAGAGCATGACCAAAGGGGCCGAGCGTTCATTTTTGTCATTGCCTGCCGCCAGCAACCGCGTCAAGAATCTTGAAAGCCACTTGGGCACGGCGCTTTTTTATCGCAACAGCCAAGGTGTGACGCTTACTCCTTCGGGCGAAGCTTTCGTGCGGCATGCGCGGGTGGTGCTGCGCCAGCTTGAACACTTGCGCGGCGATATCCAGGAATACGCCAGCGGGGTCAAGGGCAGGGTGCGGGTATATGCCAATACAACAGCCATGAACGAATTCATGCCGAACATATTGGCCAATTATCTTGCCGCCCATCCCGACGTCAATGTAGAGTTGCGCGAGCGGCTAAGCTACCTGGTGGTCAAGGCTGTGGCCGATGGCACGGCCGATATCGGTATTACCGCTCACGCCGGTGGCGGCGAGAATATCGAATTCCTGCCTTACAGAACAGATCGTCTGGTACTGGTCACGCATAAGGAACATGCCCTGGCGGCGAACAATAGCGTGGATTTCGATGAAACGCTGGTCTACGATTATGTAGGCCTTTCCGAAGCCAGCGCTATTCATGCTTTTTTGCTGCAGGCCGCTGACGACTTGGGCCGGGTGTTGCGTTTTCGAGTCGAAGTCAGCAATTTCGAAGCGGTGTGCCGGATGATCGCCGCGCATGTGGGTATCGGCGTCATCCCAGAAACCGCTGCCCGACGCTATGTAAAAGATCTGCCTTTGCAGATCATTTCCCTCAACGACGCGTGGGCCCTGAGGCGCCTGCATATTTGCGTCA
>DATJCP010000596.1:0-1963 GCA_035514715.1 Candidimonas sp. | reverse complement strand
AAGGGACTGATGGCCAGGTTATGGTCGAACGCAATACGCCAGCTGTAACGGGCGTGGGCATGGCGCCCGCCTGGTTCAGCAACTTGTTGCCGCTGGAGACACCGACCGCTACGCGCCAGGTGTCGGATGGCTGGAAGCAGGTGGGGGAACTGACGGTCACTTCCGATGATTTGTCGGCACGCGACTCACTTTGGCACAGTAGCACGCGGGTGTTTGCCTTGGTGGTGGGCGCCGGCGTGTTGTGGGCTTTGTTTGCCGTCCTGCTGATACGCTGGTTGAAGCGGGCGCTGAAAGACGAAATTACTGAACAGGTGCGGGAAATTGCAGAAGGTGGCCAGTCAGCACCGACGTTTGGGCGCCCTCGGGTAGCCGAGCTGGCACAGGCTACCCGCATGATTCGTACGGTACGAGAGCGGGTGCGGGCAACGGAGCAAGAACAGGATGCGCGTATCGAATCTTTGCGTCTGGAGGTGAATCGGGATCCAGTAACCGGCTTGGCGAATCGCAAGTACTTCCTGAACGAGTTGTTGCAGCTGTTGAAGGGCAGTGCCGATTCCCCTGCAAAAGGCGGGCATGTGCTGCTGTTTCGTCAGCGTGACTTGGTAGGCATTAACGCCACGATGCCGCATAACGAGGCCGACCAATGGTTGCATTCGGTAGGGCAGGGCGTGTTGCGCGCTATGGAAGCCTTCCCGAATATGCATCCGCAATTGGCGCGCTTGAATGGTTCGGACTTTGTATTGTTGATGCCGGGCGCCGTTGGCCCCGAGGCAACTCGGCTGGTGCAGCAAGTGCGCCAGGTGCTCGATGTATTACGGGTGCGTATGGCGGATGGCCGCTTGTGCCGCTGGAGCCAATCGCTGACCGACTACACGCCCGATTGCGATGTCAGCTCAGTTCTGTCCAGGCTGGACCATGGTTTGATGCGGGCTGAAAGCGCCGGGCATGACGACGTTGAATATATTTCTTATGTCGATAACAGTAATGGGAAAAAGAGGAGCGGCACTGGGGAGGCCGTCTGGCGTGGCCTGTTGGCTGATGCGCTGCTGAAAAACAAGTTGGAACTATCAGTGCAGCCAGCAAAGTATGGGAATGGTGATGCTGTGGCTGAGCGCCACGAAGCGTCGCTGGCCTTGCGAGATGGTAGTGATGACGCCAATTTGTTGTCAGGTTCTCTGTTTATGCCAGCGGCGGTGCGCTTGGGGCTATCGGCCGATTGCGACCTGCGCGCGATTGAGCTTGGGCTGGCCTGGCTGGATAGTCATAGCGGCGATTTGGTTATTAAAGTATCGCTGCCATCGTTGTTGCAGCCCCATTTCTTACCCGAAATGAAACGACGGCTAAGCGGCCTGTTGGCGCAGCCTGGGCAGATTCGTCGCCTGCTGCTTGAAATCGATGCGCATGGCTTGGTGGCTTATGGCGTGGAAGTGCAGGAGTTTTGTCAGCAAGTAGCGCAAGCCGGTGCACGTTCCGGGTTGCGCCGCCTGGCGCAACAGCCCGATGCGCTTATGTATTTGCACTTGGCTCCCTTTAGCTATGTGAAACTGGGCGGGGATGTCGTGACAAGTCTGTTGCACAGCCCTGGGGCCAGGAAGTTGGCAGTAGCAATCGCCGAAACTGCGCTTGAACTGGACATGAAGGTTTATGTCGATGACATTCCAGATAACCACACCAGGTTGGCGTTGCAGGGGTACGGGGCATTGCCTAAGGTTTAAAGAAGCTATGTTGCACAATTGCTCGTTTTATGGCAAAAGGGCTTGCGTTAATGTTGTTAGTGGTTTATCATTGCACTCTTGTCTAGATTGCGTATAAGCGCAGGCTAGACTATAGAAGAAGTACCCCAAGCGAATTTTCAGCAAGATTTCAACCCAGGGTTTGGCATAGCCAGGCCTTACGGGACCAAAACTGGTTGTGTGGCGCCGCCTTTTGCTGGTGGCGCGGCACAACTAAGTTGGAACAGGAA
>DATJCP010000595.1:0-6014 GCA_035514715.1 Candidimonas sp. | reverse complement strand
TGGCAATTAACAATGCGGTTTCGGCCTGTTTCTCTACGCGGAGCGGCATTGTATCCAGGCCCCGCTGAACCAGGAAGCAGTCGTCCGCACTGACCGATAGGCCTGCGCTGGACTGCAAGGCCCGCAATTGCACATAAAGATCTCTATCATTGGTGCTTACCGAACCCACCAGTAAATCGGCATGTCCACCCATGGCTTTTGAGCAGGCATGGATGCAAAGATCGACACCAAGCGAAAGCGGGGAAAAATAAAGAGGCGTTGCCCAGGTGTTGTCGATAGCGGTCAAGATGCCTTTCGACTTGGCGACCGCGGTAATGGCCGCGACGTCCTGAATATCCATGGTTATGGAGCCTGGCGACTCCATCCAGATCATCCGTGTCGCGGGGCGGATAAGCTGTGCTATGCCCGCGCCAATGCAGGGGTCATAACGCTCGACGTCGACGCCCAGACCCGCCAAGTGGGTTGAGAAATCATGCGCAGGACCATAAGCAGAGTCGGTAATCAACAGATGATCACCCGCCTTAAGGAACGCCAGCATGGTTACGCTGATAGCTGCCTGGCCCGAGGGAACCAGCATGCAGTGCGATGCACCGTCCAATTGGGCAATACGCGCCTGGAGCTGCCGATGCGTGGGGGTGCCAGTGATGCCATAGGTATAGCCATCCGGCGTACGCTTTTTGCGTGCAACAAACTCGTCCAGCGAGTCGAAGGTAATTGTGGATGCCCGATAAACGGCCGGGGAAAGGCTGGAGAAGCCTTGCATATTCACGTCGGCGGCGTAGTGATGGGCGAGATGATTAATAATTTTCATGTTTAAAGTATATTGGAGCATCTATAAGAAATGCGCTCGATATTTTTATTGATCTAAAAGCTAAGGTTATATGCTCTTACGAGAAATCCAGGTCTTTCGCACAGTAATGACTTGCGCTACAACCAGCAAAGCGGCGCGTTTGCTGAATATTTCACAGCCAGCCGTCAGCCAAGCGTTACGTCGCCTGGAGGCTCATGCTGAAGTGGCGTTGTTCCAGCGCTTGCGCGGCAGGCTGCATCCCACCGCAGAGGCCTACGCGTTGCTTTCAGAGGTAGATCGTTGCTTTGTAGGGATGGATGCCATCGAGCATCGACTGCGAAGCTTGAAACAATTCAACGGGGGGCGTTTAAGTATTGCCAGCATGCCGGCGCTAGGCGTGGAGTTCTTGCCGCGGGCCTTGGGGAAAATGGGTTTGCTTGGCCAGCAGCATGCGGATTCATTGCAGATCATGAGTTCTAGGGAAGTCCGTGAGCGGGTCATATCGCGGCAATGCAATATCGGGCTGATGGCCGACGAGGTTTCAACTATCGGCTTGGAGCACTCTGTGTTTAGCAAGCTGGAGGGGGTGATTGTCATGCCGTCGGCCCACCCGTTAGCAAAGAAAAGCATCATCACCCCGGGGGATCTGCATCGTCAGCCGTTCATCACGTTAAACCCGGAGGATACATCTCAGCGCCAAGTTCAGGCGATCCTGGACGCCCATGAGGCCGTCCCTGTGTCAGCAATGGAAACACCATATGCTTTTAGTGTTTGTGAGCTGGTCAGGAATGGATTGGGATTGGGGCTGGTCAATCCTATTAGCGCTCTTGATTACACCAAACGCGGTGTCACTATTCGGCCTTTTTCCGAGCCAATTATATTTACCAGTTTGCTTGCCTTGCCCGCTGACCAGCAATTGTCGCAATTCAGCCGCAGCTTTCTGTCAGTGCTGCGCATGCAGTTAAGCGAGGATTTGAAAATGTTAGAGGGCCTTCTGGCGCATAATCCAGTCACTAACTAAGTTGGCATTTCGCGGCATTTTCCTTGATAAGGATATGGAATGGATTTGCGGCAGCTCGAGTGTTTCATCTATGTCGCCGAATTGGGCAGTTTTACGCAAGCCGCTATGGTGCTTGGTGTGGGGCAGCCCGCGTTAAGCCGGCAAGTACGCCGTCTTGAAGTGGAGCTCAGGCAGGCACTGTTTTATCGCAATGGACGTGGCGTCAGTCTTACCGAAGCCGGCAAACGTCTGCTGGCGCATGGGCGTACGATCCAGATGCAGTTTGAACATGCGCGTCACGACGTCGAAGACTCGCGCGGCAGCCCTTTAGGGCGCGTGACGATAGGTTTCCCTTATGCCGTAGGGCGTGCACTGAGCAGCCCTTTTGTCAATGCATTCCGCAGCCGTTATCCAAAGGCGAACCTGTGCATTACCGAAGGGCTGACCATTCATTTGTACGAATGGCTGCTTTCGGGTCGTGTCGATATCGCGCTGTTGCATGATCCGGTGCCGTCGCCGAGCCTGGATATTCGGCCTATCCGTGAAGACGATCTGCTGTTGCTGGGGTACAGGAAACGCACGCAGGCGGCGATTGCGCCGCCTATATCGATGCGAAAAATTGCAGAATTGCCTCTTATCATCCCTTGCCGGCCCCATTCACTGCGCATGATGGTCGAAACACGGCTGGCCAATATGGGGCTCAAGCCGACGATCGCGCTTGAGGTTGACTCGGTGGCCACCATTGTGAAGCTCGTTACACAAGGCGAGGGTTATGCCATTGCCACGCAGCACGCGGTCGCCACCAGCGACGCTCAGGAGCACTTGCAGACTCGCCGCATCATCGCCCCGCGCATGAACAGTGTATTGGCGCTGGCTACATCGGCCGAACGCCCCTTGACGACGCTGGTGCAGCGAACCAGCGAGCTGCTGCAAGATATGACTTTTGGGAATATCAGCTAGGCAGGAATGCTTCTATTCAATGGGCTTGGCTGCGACTAGTATCTTTCTGTTGTCATCAGCGCAGCGTCAGTCTGCCGCAATAGTGGCGTTCAGTATTGCCGCTACCCATAAGAAAGTGAAGGAGACATTCCAATGAAGATAAATTTCAGTCGCATGCTGGGAGTGGTTGCCATCGGATCCATGGCAGCCCTGGGTATTGCCGTTGCGCCAGCCAGCGCGGCATTTCCCGAAAAGCCTATTACGCTGGTGGTGCCGTTCCCTCCCGGCGGCGCCGTCGATACTCTGGGCCGGATTTTTGCCGATAGCATCAGCACCCAAACCGGCAAGCCCGTGATTGTGGAGAACCGCGCAGGCGCCAACGGTAATATCGGAACGGAGACTGTTGTCAACGCCGCACCCGATGGCTATACCTTGTTGATCGGCGCCAACGGCCTGGCAACCAATCCTACGATCTACCCCAAGCGCTCGTTCAATGAAGTCAAAGATCTGGCGCCCGTCGCATACGTTGGGTACGCACCGCTGATTCTTGTAGTGGCTTACGACTCACCTTTCAAGACTTTTGAGGATCTGATCAAGGCGGCCAAGTCTGATCCCCACGCTGTGTCGTTTGCGACGTCGGGCAGCGGCAGTGCGCCCCATCTGGCTTCTGAGTTGCTCAAGATCACCACCAAGACAGAGATGCTGCATGTGCCATATAAGGGTGGCTCTCCCGCTAAGCTGGATCTGGTTACGGGCAGGGTTTCGTTCATGTTCCTCAATCCGTTGGAAGCCGTACCCCAAGTTCAAGCCAAGAAGCTGCGGGCGCTTATGGTCGATAGTCCTGAGCGCATTTCTCAATTGCCAGACGTGCCGACCGCCAAAGAGCTGGGCTATCCCGACTTGGAGGCCAAAGTATGGTGGGGGTTTGCAGTGCCAAAACGTACGCCTGTGGAGACTGTCAACGCACTCAACCTTTATATCAACAATGCATTGCAAGACAAAAAGGTACAGGCCAAGCTTGAACAAATGGCGATCACCATTGGCGGCGGCACGGTGGCTGATTTTGACAAGTTCTTTCGTGACCAGGTATCAAAATGGGCAGTCGTTGTGAAAAAGGCGGGCCTTACTAGTAATTGATGCAGGATTGAACAACGAGACGGGCCGGCCTATGTGCCGGCGCTTTAATAATAGTTTGGCAGAATAGGGTTAGGCATGATTATTGATTGTCATGGTCACTATACGACGGCGCCCAAGGCGCTTGGTGATTTTCGCGCTTGGCAGCTGGAAATGCTGAAGAATCCTCAAGAGAAATGGACTGATCCGGGCGTTGTCATCAGCGATGATGAGATTCGTGAGTCCTTGGAGAACAATCAGCTTCGCATCCAGCAGGAGCGTGGGGTTGACCTGACTCTGTTCTCTCCTCGTGCGGGTGGCATGGCGCACCATGTGGGTACTGCCAGCACCAGCGAAGCATGGACTCGCCATTGCAACGACCTCATACATCGGGCTGTGTCGTTGTATCCGGATAAGCTTGTCGGGGTGTGCCAGTTGCCGCAATCGCCCGGAGTGAGTCCGGCCAATTGCATACCGGAACTGGTGCGTTGCGTGGAAGAACTGGGTTTCGTGGGTTGCAACATCAATCCGGACCCTACCGACGGATACTGGACTGATCCACCTCTTACGCACCGCCATTGGTATCCGGTGTTTGAGAAAATGGTCGAGCTTGATGTGCCGGCGATGGTGCATACAAGCTGTTCTTGCAACCCAAACTTTCACTTCACGGGTGCGCATTACTTGAATGGTGATACGACGGCCTTCATGCAGTTTATCGAGTCCGATCTGTTTCGCGATTTCCCCACGCTAAAGTTCATTATTCCGCATGGGGGCGGCGCCGTGCCTTATCACTGGGGGCGTTATCGAGGCCTCGCACAAAACATGGGCCGTCCGCCTTTGGAAACATTGATGCAGAACGTGTTTTTCGATACCTGTGTGTATCACCAGCCTGGCATTGATTTGCTGCTGAAGGTCGTGCCTGCGGAAAACATATTGTTCGCTTCCGAGATCATCGGCGCTGTCAAGGGCGTGGATCCGCAGACGGGCTTCAATTACGACGACACCAAACGCTATATCGATGCGGTCGAATGGCTGGATCCAGCCGTGCGCGAGCAAGTGATGGGCGGCAACGCCTTGCGTGTCTTTAGCCGCCTTCGGGGACAGTTGCTGGCACAGGGCCACACACATAAATAAGGGGATGAACATGATCAATAGTGACTACACGCGTGTCGACGAAGCGACGTTGGCTGCTTGCATCGATATGCCTGCATCCATCCTGGCCGATGTTTGCGGTCGGCGCGGCGCACTCGATGGGCGGATAGCCGCCATACAGGCCGGCAAGCATTTGTGCGGCACGGCGTTCACTGTGGAGGTGCGGCCGGGCGACAATCTGATGATTCACGCTGCGTTGATATTGGCTCGCCCCGGCGACGTCCTGGTTATTGATGGCAAGGCTAGTGCCACTTGCGCATTAATGGGGGAGCTGATGTGCGCCCATGCCCAGAAAGCAGGGCTTGCAGGCGTGGTTATCGATGGAGCGGTACGCGATGTGGACGCGTTGCGTAAAGGTGCCTTGCCCGTCTATGCGTGTGCCGCCAATGCCAACGGTCCGACACGTACACAGGGTGGGCGTATTGGTTATCCCGTGTCCGTAGGCGGCGTTACCGTCGAGCCGGGTGACTTGATCGTCGGTGACGATGATGGCGTGGTGGTGGTGTCTAAACATGAGGCACCCACAGTGCTCGAAGCAGCGCGCCGTAAGATCGACACCGAAGCGCATCGCATGCGCGACATTGAGGCTGGCCGATTGCTTTACGGCTGGCTGGAAGGCGCGCTTAAAACGGCGGGCGAGCTGCCGGAAGGGCAGACCTTGAACGCCTTGGTTGAGGCGTTCAGGGGGTAAGACGGCGATCATGCTGCCTGCTTCAATGTACTCCAACAGTGGAGCAAGGCGCTATGCTTATTCCACTTTGATGCCTGCCTGCTTTACGACACTATTCCACAGCGCTATTTCATCCACGATCTGCTGTTGGAAGGATGCGGGGCTACCGGGGGCAGGTGCTTCTCCGGTGGCTTTCAGGCGCTCCGCCATTTCACCCTTTGAGACGGCGGCATTGATGGCGTCATTCAGCTTGTTCTGAATATCGGATGGGATTCCTTTGGGGCCGATAATGCCGTACCAAACGGTGACGTCATATGGAATGCCTTCCTCTCGGACAGTGGCCACGCCGG
>DATJCP010000594.1:0-7575 GCA_035514715.1 Candidimonas sp. | reverse complement strand
CCCTGGATGACCAAATAGTGCAGGGGCAGGGCACGACGACCCAGTACATGGCGGGCATAAACCATCAGTTTTAAAGGCCTCGACGCCCTTTACACCCCAACTGTAACGCGCGACCCGTCAAGCAAAACAAACCAGGCCTTGATATTCCGCGCCTCAATAACGTGCTTGGCATCGGCCAAATCCATATTAGAAAGAGCCGTCGACAAGGCATCCGCAATTGTGGCGTTCTCCGCCATGACCGAAACACTGCGATAACGTGGCTGGCTCAGGCCGGTTTTAGGATCGAAGATATGCGTAAATCGGCCTGCCGCGTCCATGTGCATGCCATAGCCGCCTGATGTCGCCAGCGCCTGGTTGCGTATTTCAAGCGTTTCAAAAACCTGCTCTGCTTGAGCTGGGTCGGCCAGCCCAACGCGCCAGGGCATGCCTGCACCTTGCTGGTCCAGGCCACGTATTTCCCCCATATCGACCAGTGCGCGATCCAGTCCGGCATTACGCAAAAGCATGACGATGCGGTCGGTAATATAGCCTTGGGCAATTCCATTCAGCGTCATGGCCATGCCTGGCCTTGAGAACCGAATTTGCGCGGGATCGATTTCCACCGCCCGGTAATCCACCAGAGCTAATGCCTGTTGTACAGCGGCTCTGTCTGGACCCTGCTGATTCGCATCGGGCTGGGAAAAATGGCCGGCATACACCTTCCATAATGGCTGGACCGTCGGGTCAAAAGAGCCCCCGGTCAGCTGGCTGAAATGCTGACTCTCTGCCAGCAGGCGCAACAGATCAGCAGGAGGGTGGTCCAGGTAGCCTTGGCGGTTCAAGATCGAAAGCGCGCTATCTTCACGGTACAGGCTGAAGATTTTTTCCAGCCTGTTCACCTCGGCCAAGGACATATCTATCAGTTTCTGCGCCTGCACTGGGTCGGCATGATAAATACGCAATTGGGCATCAGCGCCCAGCGCCACACCGCTCCAACTGACCGGTTCCAATGCCGGCGATGGCATTGCCAACGCTGACCGAAGCACTCCGGGGACTATGGACAGGCCCGATGCGGCGGCGCAAATACCAATAAACCGGCGACGTGATTGAGTGAGTGGCTTCATTGTGGTGCTTCTCCGGGTAGAGGCGCTGTTCTAGCTGCAACGCTTTGTGCAGCGTCGTCATGATGCAGAATATAGTTTTCAGGAACGTCGGCAAAGGCCAGGACGCGGCCGCCATTTTTCTGGGCGAACTCCTGGGCTTTGGCTTCATCGCCAAAGGGCAGGGCATCTTCAGCCCCCATGCCGCCTATGAACCGGCTTTCAATCACGTAAAAAGCCTTGCGCGCATCGATCCACAGCCCGGCTTCGGGCTGGTCCCAATTATTGGCACGGGCCATGTCCTGAACATAGATGGCGCTGATGCCTTTGGGCTCTTCAGGCAAGATCGTGTAGGCGAATACTTGCTTGATAGCTGTGAACCAGACCGGATTTTCTCGGCCATTCAGAAATATCTGTCCTTTGGGCCCGGCATGTTCGACCAAATTCATGCCGCAATAATGTCCGACGGCTTCAATTGTGACTTCCTGGGCGGGCGGCGCCACGGCCAATTTATTGTCTTCGCCGGAACAGCCCGCCAATACCAGCGTTGCCATTACCGCAGCGGCAATATGCCTGATCCTCATAATTGCCTCCGTTTGAAGAAGGCGGCAGCCAGGGAAAAGGGCACAGCTATCCATAGCAACTGCGCCGCCACAAGCACGGGCATGCTCAGGCCCGCCTGGCCGCTTAAACCTGCCATGCCGGCAAACATAGAAATATTTTCATAACCGGTCAGATTAAGCAGGCGGTAAACGTCAGACGGGTTGAACAGCAGTATCGTATTCAACAGCGAAGCCGTGATGAAACGCCCCTGGTCTGCCACCAGGGCGCCCAGCAACGCCATATCGTAAATAACCACAAAAAACAGCCAAACCCCGATAGCGATACCGGCAGCGGTAGCGCGTTCGCGAACCAGGGCGCTGATCATGTAGCCCATGGCCAGGAAACTGGCGCCCAGCAATACGCTGGCAAGAATCAGGAAAGCAAAGGGCTGCCAAGCGCTAAGATCGGCTGAGCCGTGTACCCATTGCAATGCAATGCCCGCCGAGCCGTAGCCTACTGTCGTAGCCAGGGTCAGAACGGCCAAATGGCCGACAAACTTTCCCACCACGATCTGCCAGCGCGAGACCGGATAGCTAAGCAATAGCGCCATGGTGCCGCGATCTATCTCGCCCACGATCGCGTCGTAGGCCAGCAGCATGGCTATCAGCGGCACAAGAAAAATGGAAAGGCTGGAAAGACTGACCACGGTAACGGTTAGCGGATCCACCTTGACGGCGCCGGTAGGCGAACTGCCCAGGAAACCCAGAGACAAGGCCAGCATAGCCAGCAGCAAGGCGGTTGCAAGCACCCAGCGATTGCGCAGGCCGTCGCGGATTTCCTTGCCTACAATAATGAATACAGCGTTCATACGTCTTCTCGCCTAAGAAAATGCGCGTACATATCGTCCAGGCTAGGCGTATGGAATTCGATATCCGCGATGGGCAGGCCTATGTCCCCAATACTGCGTATTGCGGCGACCTTGTCGTGTTCGGGGCAAGCCAGTTCAAACTGGGACTCGTCAATGCGGCGCCAAGCGTCGGGCAACTGGCCTGCCGCCGATGTACCAGCAGGCAGTCGCAAGCGGATGCGTATCGGCAGGCCGGCAGTATGCCGCAGTTGCGACATCGAGCCATCGGCGATCTTGCTGCCGTTTTTCATCACCACGATACGATCGGTGTGGCCGTCCAGTTCGGACAGGGCATGGGTACTGAGCAACACGGTGGCACCGTTATTGCGCAACTCGCGCACGATCTCATAGAACATCAGGCGCGACGCCGGGTCCAGCCCGGTAGTGGGTTCGTCGAACAACAATACTTTGGGCGCGCCAAGCAATGCCTGAGCCAAGGCCAGCCTTTGCCGCATGCCTTTTGAATAACCGCCCACCCGCCGCTTGGCGGCCTGGGCAATACCGACGCGTGCAAGCAGGGCGGCGTTACCGGACAGGGGTTGGCCTTTCAGGCGCGCATAAAAATCCAGTGTTTCGGCGCCGGTCAACGACGGGTGCAGGGCCACGGTTTCTGGCAGATAACCAATATGATTACGCATGCGCACCGCTGCGCTGCCCGATGCATCATGCCCTAACAGCAGTACCTGGCCGTTGCTGGGACGAATCAGCCCCAGTATCAGCTTGATCAGCGTGCTTTTTCCTGCGCCGTTGTGCCCGGCCAGGGCCACGCATTCTCCTGCCTGCAAATTCAAATCCACCTGATTGACGGCGCGCTGTGCGCCGTAGTCTTTCGTGACGCCAGATAGCGCCACATGAAACATCGTCATTCCAATTCCTTATTTTTCTTCAGCATGGGCGGCTCAGGCGCCTTCATCAGCGGCGCGCTATCGATCACACCGCCGGGCAATATGGCTGGAAATTGCGACTGCGCCCACCGCACCACGGAAACCGCAGGGCTATTGAGCAACACCCTGGCTGCCGGCGCACGCCATACGACCTGGTCGATGACGTCGTTGGGACGGTATGCCGTATCGGCAATACCGTCGCCGTTCAAGTCGAAGGCGCTGTTGTCGCTCCAGTAATTGCCTCGGCCATCCCTGGACCAATCCAGATAGCGAGCACCAACATACTTGACCTGGTTCTGATTATTCACGAAGGCGTTATTCGCCATCTCGTTGCCTTCGGAACCAGCGGTGAAGTGAATGCCTATGCCGCAACTTTCGAAATGATTGCCCTCGAAGCGGTTGCGGTTGGCGTTATAGATAAAGACGCACTTTTCGCCGCCTTCGACCACATTGCCGGTGATTTGCGAGTCGTTGGCGTAATTCAACATCAAGCCCTGGTCGCGGCTGCCCTTGGAAATATTGTCTTTAACAATCAAGGTGTGCGAAAACATGATGGCATAGCCTATGTCGTTGCCCACGGATACATTGCCGCTGACTTCGCTATCGTTGGTGTACATATAGTGCACGGCATAACGCAAATGGCTGAACCGATTGTTCATGAACGCATTGCGCTTACTGGCGTTTACGAAGATGCCATCGCGGCCTTGGGAAATATCGTTGCCGATAATTTTTGTGCCCGGCGTATTCCATAAGGTAACGCCGTTGCCGCGTTCGGCCATTCTTAATTCGGTGTTGCCTACGATGCGGTTATTCTGCACCAACGCATTCAACGGGCCCCATACATACACACCCACGGAATTATCGAGCACATCATTGTTCTCGATCAGGGCGTTATGGGCGGTTTTATCAAGAAAAATACCGGCGTCCATTTCAGAAAGGCTCAGGCCGGAATTCTTTACTGTCATGCTGCGCACCGTTACGTCGGGCGCCTGTATCCAAAGGGATCTGCCCTGACGGGTGCCCATGATGATGGCTGAACGGTCAGCCGGTCCTTCAAGCACCAGCGGCTTGTCGATAATGATATTGCCGGGATATTCGCCCGGGGCGAGCTGCAATACATCGCCAGGCGCCGCCGCCGACACTGCCTGCTGCAGGCTTGCGCCGGCAGGGACACTGATGGTGGCAGCGCACACAGCGCCAGAAAAGCCCAGGCCGGCCAGCATCATGCTGGCCGGCGCTAGCCGCTTTCCTATTGGAGACGCGGAAAATCTCATACGGACTTAAGCGGATTTCTTAGGATGGACAATCATCCGGCCCGACATTTCCATATGAAGCGCGTGGCAGAACCACTGGCAGTAGTACCAATGCACACCAGGACGGCCAGCCTTGAAGGTAATAGACGCTGTTGCCTGTGGCCCAATTTCCATGGCGACGCCATGACCTTCCAGGGTAAAGCCGTGCGTCAAGTCTTCAATGACTTCCATATTGGTCACGATGACGGTGACTTCGTCGCCTTCGTTCACTTCGAACTTTTGCAGGCTGAACATCGGCGCCACGGCAATCATGTAGACACGCACTTTATTGCCGTCGCGAATGACATTGGCTGCGCCTTCCAGCGTAACCTTGTCTTTTTCTGCCATTTTCCGAGCGTCTTCCCACATGGGGTCGTCGCGCTTCCAGGCGCTGGCAGGGTTCACCTTGGAACGGTGTACCAGCAACATATCGTGCGGCTCAGCAAAGCTGGGGCCGTCATGCACCAATTTCATTTCGTCGCCGGAAATATCGATCAGCTGATCGTTTTCTGGCTTCAACGGACCGACGTTCAAGAAACGATCTTTCGAGAACTTGTTTAGGGAAACCAACCATTTGCCGTCGGCTTCCTTGGTTTCGCCCATGGTCGTGTGGTTGTGCCCAGGTTGGTAATGCACGTCCAGCTTCTGGATGATGGGGTCGACTTTTTCACCGGCGTAGGCACGCTTGGCTTTGTCCAGGTTCCACTTGACCATCTGGCTGTCGATAAACAGTGTGGTGTAGGCATTGCCGCGACCGTCAAAAGCGGTGTGCAGCGGGCCCAGGCCCAACTGAGGTTCGGCCACGACGCAGTCGCGCGGCTTGATCTTGTCGGCGAACAGATCATCGAGCTTGCGCACGTCAATCACGGTAACTGTGGGCGAGAGCTTGCCGTTCAGAACCAAGTGGATGCCGTCGGGTGCCGCGTTGCAGCCGTGGGGCGAGTTAGGCACGGGAATGTAGCGTGTGTACTTGGAGCCATGGCGCCCGTCAACAACAGGAACGCCGCCCATTTCCTTGAAGTCGCCTTTCTTTACGGCTTCTTCGATCAGCTTGATGTTGAATACAACGACCCAGTCCTGCTCGTTGGCCGAGATTTCCTCGACCGTAACGCCTTTTTCGGAGTTATAGCAGGTGGAGAATGAATACTTGCCTTGGTAGTCGGCGTCGCCGTTATCCAGGTTGCCGTCCACCTGCACTTGCCAGGCAACCTTCATGGTGTCGCCGTCGAGTGCCGTATAGACCGCCCAGTAATTGTTCTTCGGGTCATCGGTAACCGTGCCGTCGTTGACCAGCGGGCGAATGTGCTCCCCGTTAGCAAACACGTAGCCGGTACGGGGGTAGCGCTGTGGACGCAGGCCGTGCACACCCGAAACGTTTGGAATCTCGGTGATCTTGTCGGTTTTCATTACGTCGCAACGAATACGCGCAACGCGGTTATTGGCCTTGTCGTTGATGAAAATGTAGCGTCCATCGTAGGTCTGGTCGGTAAACGACATATGGGGATGGTGGGCATCGCCATTCAGAAACACATTGCCTTCGCCCAGATACTTCTTGGTCTCTGGTGTCAGGCCTTCGGTCAGGATCTTGATACTTTCATTAGTGCGGCCCCAGCCGGTGGCGCTGCAATGATTGAAAACCGGAATACGCATAAGTTCGCGCATGGACGGCAAGCCCAGGATGCGCACTTCGCCGGATTGACCGCCCGAGTTGAAAGCATAGTATTCGTCCAATTCGCCAGGGCCGACTTCGATCGACTGGCCTTTGGGGCCCTTTTTATCAGTCTTGGCGAAAGCGGGCATGTGTGTGCCGCCCACCAGGCCGGCAGCGCCGGACAGTGCGGCCGTTCCCAGGAAGCCTCGGCGGCTGAGTACGGTTTTATCGGGTTTTTGATCAGACATGAAAAAACTCCTAAAGGTATGTGGCAGCCGCGTACGAGCCATCGGATGGCAACCGCCGTTGTGAAGTTACCGCTGTTGAAAATTGAGTAGCCGGCCCATTAAGGGTGTCAGGATTTAGGTTCGACCTCTCGCGGCCGGACCGTAGGCGATCCAGGAATGAATCGAACCACCGTTTCTTCCGGTATGGGATTAGGCGGCGCCTTGTGCGGCTTTTGCCGCTTGGCGTTTTTCTGAATCAGGTGAGGGCATTTCTGGTCGTGGTGATACAGCATCTGGCAATGCAGGCACTGTATGCATTCATTGGGATTGATATCGCCCTCAGGGGTGATGGCCTGGACGGGACATTCGATGTTGCAACGCTGACAGGGATTACCGCAGGTGCGGTAGCGCTTGAGCCAGTCAAATACCCGCAACTTGGCAGGAATGGCCAGTGCCGCACCCAGCGGGCACAGATAACGACAAAAGAAGCGTTCAATAAACAAGCCTGCCAGCAATAGCAACACGGCAAACAGCACAAAGGGCCAGTAGCGCACGAACTTCAGGATGATGACAGTCTTGAAGGGCTCGATTTCGGCCAACTGTTCAGCCACAGACAGTTCGTATAGCGAGAACCCGAACAGCACAATGAAGATGACGTACTTCAGGCTGGACAGCCGTTGGTTTACGCCATGCGGAACCGCTATTTGCTTTACGCCAAGCTTCTTTGCAATGCGGTTAGTCAGTTCCTGCAGGGCGCCAAATGGGCATAGCCAGCCGCAGAACGCACCCCGGTTCCAGAACACCATGGATATTGCCGTTGCGCACCACAAAATGAATACCACAGGATCCATCAGGAAATACTCCCAACGGAAATCGGTGCGCAATGCCGACGTGAAAGTCAGTACGTTAACCACAGAAAGCTGCGCCTGCCCGTACCAACCCAACCAGAACAGGCTGAAAGTCAGGAAAACAAGACGGAAGCGGTCGTAAAA
>DATJCP010000593.1:0-11325 GCA_035514715.1 Candidimonas sp. | reverse complement strand
GCAAGACCGACAGCACCGGGACAATCGCGTTCGTCGTGCAAGAAGCATTCGAAACGATGCGCTCCTGCCCCGACAAGCCTTCGTCGTTAATGCCGAACACAACCGTAAAGTCGACATCCTGAGCGCTTTTCCCTGGCTGTGAAACGAGTACACGCGGGCACCCTGCATCGATGAAACGCTGGATATCTTCACGCGTACTGTATTGGCCCGAACACTCCAGCAAAATATCGATATCCAGGCTTTTCCAATCCACATCCTCAGGCGTCCGGGCGTGACTGACCTTGATTTCTTTACCATTGACGAGCAGGCAATCAACGCCCTGCTCGGCCTTACCGGGAAAAATGCCATGTGTGGAATCGAACTGCGACAGATACGTCATGGTCGCCAGATCGGCCGGCTCGTTGATGGCCACGATTTGAAACCTGTCCTTCAAAGGCGACTCGTAAAGCGCCCGCAAGACACAACGGCCAATGCGGCCATAGCCGTTAATTGCAAGACGTAAGGGGCGACTCATGTAAAACACTCATTGTTGGTAATTGAATGACCCGTCACTTTACTACTTTATACGCGGCGCCCGCGTCCTTCGCGCCGCGTTTGGGCGAACCCGCCTTGGCAGATCGCCGGATCATGCGCTATTGCGCCAATCCGGCTCCCCGCTCATTCAAATATCGTCTCTTACATCGTCGGCATGATGAACTCATTACCCTTGGTGATGTTTTCGGGCCAACGCTGCATGATCGATTTTTGCTTGGTATAGAAGCGCACGCCTTCTTCGCCGTAGGTGTGCATATCGCCGAACAGGCTACGCTTCCAGCCCCCGAAACCATGCCACGACATGGGCACCGGAATAGGCACGTTGACTCCGACCATGCCAACCTGGATGCGGCGCGCAAACTCGCGAGCAGCATGGCCGTCGCTGGTGAAGCAAGAAACGCCATTGCCGAATTCGTGCTTATTGACCAGGTCAATGGCGGCTCCCAGATCGGCCACATGAACGCAGGCCAGCACTGGACCGAAAATTTCTTCCTTGTATATCCTCATGTCGGGCGTGACATTGTCGAATAGCGTTCCGCCGACATAGAAGCCATTTTCATGCCCGCCTACGTTATAGCCCCGGCCGTCAACCAGCAAATCGGCACCCTGCTCCACACCAATGGCAATGTAGTCTTCGACGCGTTTCAAAGCTTCCTTGGTCACCACCGGCCCCATTTCCGCATCCAGGTGCATGCCATCCTTGATCTTCAACGTTTTGGTGCGTTCTATCAACGCCGGCATTATCTTCTTGCCCACGTCGCCCACCAGCACAGCTACGGAAATCGCCATACAGCGCTCGCCGGCTGAGCCGTAAGCGGCGCCCACCAGCGCATCGACGGTACGTTCGATATCGGCATCCGGCATGATGATCATGTGGTTCTTGGCGCCGCCCAGGGCTTGCACCCGCTTGCCAAAGTGGGCGCCCCGTTCATAAATGTACTGCGCGATAGGCGTAGAACCGACAAAGCTGATTGCTGATACGTCAGCGTGTTCCAGCAAGCCATCGACCACGACTTTGTCGCCCTGTATGACGTTGAATACCCCGTCTGGCAAGCCAGCCTCTTTGAATAGCTTGGCTATCAGCAAGGAAACGCTGGGATCGCGTTCGCTGGGCTTAAGAATAAATGTATTCCCTGCTGCGATTGCCATCGGGAACATCCAGCATGGCACCATGCAAGGAAAGTTGAAAGGGGTAATTCCGGCCACCACACCCAAAGGCTGACGCATGGTCCAGTTGTCGATACCATTGGCAACCTGCTCGGTGTAATCGCCTTTCAGCAACTGCGGAATACCGCAAGCAAACTCGATCACATCAATACCACGCGCGACCTCGCCCTGCGCATCGGTAAACACCTTGCCATGTTCAGCGGTAATCATCGCCGCCATTTCATCGGTATGGTCGTTCATCAAGCGCAAGAACTTGCTCATGATACGGGCACGTCGAATCGGAGGCGTATCCGCCCAGGCGTGGGATGCTGCCTTGGCCGCTGCCACTACCGCATTGACATCATCGATAGTCGACAACACCACCTGACGTGTGACTTCACCAGTAGACGGATTGAAGACAGCCTGCTTGCGCTCGCCAGTCGCAGCAACAAGCTGCCCGTTGATGAAATTCACAACATCGCTCTTGTCGATATAGGCGGGCTGGGTATTGACGGGAGTTGCGACGGTATTGGCACTTTGCTGATCTTTCATTGCTCTCTCTTTATTGGTGTGTGCGAATGAAAAAAGTATAGGCAGTACAAGGCCCCTTCACAAGACCGATTTACTGGATACATTGTTTAATTTAATAGACAATGGGTGTATGAAAGAATATAAGAAAGAACTGCTGTGGTCGCACATCTACTGGCTAGGCATGTTGGGCACCACAGGCAGCTATACCGCCGCTGCCAAACGCCTGGGGGTCAGCAAGGGCGCGGTAAGCCTGCGCATTGCCGAACTTGAACAAGTATCGGGCATAGCACTAGTACAACGTACCACGCGCAGCGTACGCCTTACCGAGGCTGGCCGCACCCTGGTCGAAAACACCCGGCAAGCCTTTACCGCCATCGAACAAGGGTTCGACGGTATTCGCGACCTGGCTGAAGTACCGCGAGGCGCGGTGCGTGTTACGGCACCAGTCGCCTTGGGAAGGCAGAAAATCATTCCGTTGATCAGCAAGTTCCTGCAAGCTTGCCCTGACGTCCGAATCGAAATCGAGCTTTCCGACCACCTGAGTTCACTGGCTCAGGAAGGCTACGACCTGGCCATACGGCACACCAACAACGTGCCTGAAACCCATGTGGCCTGGCTATTGCTACCGTCGAAAACCCTGCTGGTCGCCACCCCTGCCTACCTGGAAAAGCACGGCACGCCCAAAACACCGGCCGACCTTGCCTCTCACAACTGCCTGTATTACTTGCGTTCGGCAGCCTCTCCTGCCTGGAGCTTCGCACCGGCGAAGCGCGATGGCGAACGTCATAGCGTGGCAATAAGAGGAAACTTCTGCGCCAATAACAGCGAGGCGCTGCGAGAACTGGTCATGGCAGACCAAGGCATTGCCTTGCTACCCGACTTCACTGCCCAGGAAGAGGTTGACACGGGACACTTGACGCAACTGCTTGTCAATTGGAAGCCGGTAGGCGTATTTGGCGACGCAATCTACGCCATTCGTCCGTATAGCGCCTACGTGCCC
The DNA here is from genome assembly GCA_035514715.1 of Candidimonas sp. Lineage (GTDB taxonomy): Bacteria > Pseudomonadota > Gammaproteobacteria > Burkholderiales > Burkholderiaceae_B > Pollutimonas. The sequence goes on along the minus strand of DATJCP010000593.1, from coordinate 8,114 downwards.
CGGGCCGTCAGGGCCTTTGTCGAGTATTTGAAAACTGAAATGCAGGTTAGAACCTGAGGCTAAACTTTGCTGCCACCCAACCTAGACCTTTGCAAACTTCAACGTTTCAACCGCCCTAGCAAACCTGGCAATTTCCTGCTGTTGAAAGGCTTTCATTTCGTCGGGACCAAAAGGCATTATTTCGCCAGAAGTATTAAGCACAAACTGCCTGGACTCAGGCTCGTTCAGGATTTCCAGCATATTGCTCGATAACGTATCGATAATGCTTTTCGGAGTCCCAGCTTTTACCCATAGCGATGTCCAACTGTAATGAACGGCATCCTTATAGCCCTTTTCAACAAGCGTCGGTACATCGGGCATTTCAGGATGGCGCTGAGTACCTGTTACCGCTATTGCCCGCACTTTCCCTGATTTGACAATCTGTACAGTGCCCGGGGTATCAATAACAGCTATATCCAGCTGATTGCCAATGACATCGCTAGTAGTTTGTGACAGCCCTTTATAAGGCACATCTTGCCATTTAAAGCCAGCCATCTCTAGAAAGGGAGCCACGGCGAGCTGATACCCTGCCGAGTATGTCCCCATGTTAAGCATTGGCGTTTGCTTGCCTCGCGCAACCAAATCCTCCACAGACTTGATCGGCGAACTGGCGGGAACCACAATAACAGCCATAGAGCGGGTCAAACCACAAATTGGCAATACATCACTTACAGGGTCATAAGCCAGTTCTTTGTATACAGACACGTTCACAGCCATCGGGGAATTGCTACCAAGCAGAATAATGGAACCATCCGCCGGTACCGATTTAGTTGATTGAACAGCAATGGCTCCGCCACCACCCGGCTTATTTTCTACAACGACAGCCTGACCAAGCTTATCGCCGAGCTTCTTGCCGAAATAACGCGCATATACATCAGAACCACTACCTGGACCAAAAGGCACATACAACTTAATGAGCTTATCCGGATAAGAAGAGTTATTGGCAAACACTCTGGTTCCCAACAAAGTGGCTGGAACTGCTGCAATGGCTGCTTGCAATACTCGTCGACGAATCTTATTCATTACTGTCTCCCCTCTTTTTAAAATTGTGTCCCCCCATGCTAACGAGAAGCTGTCTCCTTGTGCTATATCGATTTAGCCACATCAATAACTAAAAGTAATACGCTAGAACCGAACAATACGAATCTATAGGCAGCGTCTACTTGAGTTCTTCTCGTACTATTTCAATGAAACGATCCGCATCAGTCGATGACAGATCGAACTTGGATCGAATCAGACTGACCGAGATGGGAATTTCTTCAATTAAGGGCCTGACAACCATATCATTCCACATGTTTTCAGCAACAGAAAACTGATCAACAATGGCTATACCTATATTCTGCCGCACCAATGAGCAGGCCAGCTCTGCTCGTGGCACGTCCACAATTGGAACAATATTGCATTGGTAACGCTCAAAGGCGGAAAGCATGAGCTGCCCAAAAGGAATGCTGCGGGAATAAAGAATCAAGCGCTGATCCACAAGATCATGCAGGGATATTTGAGCCTGGCGAGCTAAAGGATGCTGTGCGGGAATGGCGCACACCATTCTTCCTTTCATCAACGGCTCGATATGAAGATTAGGATTTTCAACTGGTAAAACAGTAATTGCCAGATCGGATTTTCCGCTAAGAAGCTCCAGTGGCACATCCTGAATCAACGTCGTATGGAAATGAATTGCTGTATCGGGAAACTTTGCCAGAAACGTTGCTATCAGCCTTGGGACCAAACTTAACCCCAAGCTTGGGCTACTGCACAAATTAACGATACCCGAAGGTTGCCGCACCAGATTCTCAACAAAACTATCCACCTTGAGAGCGGAGTCATAAACCTTCTTAACCTCATCAAAAAGACTTAAGGCCTGTGCCGTTGGCACCAGCTTCCCGCCCACACGATGAAACAGCTTCAAATTGAGCGAGGTTTCAGTATGGGCCAAGAGTTTGCTTACTGCGGGCTGCGAAATAAACAGCATTCGCGCTGCACCACTAACCGACCCAGCAATCATAACTGCACGAAAAATCTCCATCTGCCTGAGCTTGAAACGCACGCTTTTTTCTCCGCGAAACACGTTTGAATAACGTTTGGTTATACAGCAAGCCAATATGGCATAGGTGCGATGGTAAAGACTACCTTAGACTATCTGCCTATATCCCGGCCTTGAGCCATAGTCCGACCTGGACTTTTCAATAATTGATGGTGACATAAAATGCGTATCGGTTTTATAGGTCTTGGCCAGATGGGTTTCCCCATGTTTGGCAATTTGTCTAAGACACAGGCAAACACCATAGGATTTGACGGCTCTCCCGAACATAATACAAAGCTAAAAGAGACAGCCAGCCAACATGGCTTAAACATCGCCTCGTCATTGCTTGAATTACAAAACTCAGATGTCATCATCACCATGTTGCCTCATGGCAAAGCCGTTCGAGCATGTTTATTTGAGGATGAGGACAGCCAACCTCTTGTAACCAGATTGGCAAAAAATGCAATTGTCATTGACATGAGTTCAAGCTCTCCGCTAGACACTATTGCTCTCGCCAACGATCTGAAGAAGCATGGAATCAGCCTGATCGATGCTCCCGTATCCGGCAGCGTGCCCAAAGCCGCAGCAGCTACGTTGTCGATAATGGCCGGCGGTAACGAAGACACCATTGAGCTCGTGATGCCACTTTTTGAAGCAATGGGAAAAACCATCATCAAAACCGGGCAAGTCGGATCGGCTCATGGAATGAAAGCGCTGAATAACTATGTGTATGCAGCGGGGCTTTTGGCAGCAAGCGAGGCACTATTGCTCGGCAAAGCATTAAGTCTGAACCTGGAGACGTTAATTGATGTCATGAATGCGTCAAGCGGCCGGAATGTCGCAACAGAAACGAAACTCAAGCAGCATATGCTTGACGGCGGCGACTTCAAAGCAGGATTTGGATTGCACTTAATGGCAAAAGACTTAAGTATCGCCCATGGCTTGAATGCTCATGCGGGATTTTCTCCCCCGCAACTATCTCTTTGCTATGAACTCTGGCAAGAGGCATGCCAACAGCTACCATCGATCTCGGACAACACTGAAATCTATCGTTTTCTTGAGACGAAACTACAAACATCGCAGTAAAGATAACCATCGATTCCAAAGGACAAATCAAATGATCATTGAAATTCGCAAGAAAGCGCTTACCGTCGAGTCTCTCTACAATGACGGAGGCCCTGCCGTAGAAACGCCATTATTGAGTGCCGTAGCCTATGCCGTTGTCAAAAACCCGTTCGCAGAGAAATATGAGCCGAATTTAATCGAGTTCATGAAAGCGTTGCGTTCGGTTGGCCTTGATTTAGCGACACAGCTAGTTCAAACATTGGGCAAAGATCAAGTAGAAGCCTACGGTAAAGCCGCTATAGTAGGCATCAATGGTGAAGCAGAGCACGGCGCCGTATGGCATGAGGCTGGCGGCTGGGCAATGCGTGAGGTTCTTGGCAACCCTAAAGCGATGGTTCCAGCATCACAAGTCACAGCTTCTGCCGGCTTTCGCCTGATTATGCCTTTGCATTACATTCATGCATCATATGTTCGTAGCCATTTCAATTCTATTGAAGTTGGGGCTGTTGACTCTCCTCGTCCAAATGAACTGTTATTTGCCTTAGGCATGGCTACAGGGGGCCGGCTGCATTCGCGCCTAGGCGGGCTGCTGAAAGAAGAGGTTGCCATTAACGACGGGCAACGTTAGCCCCCCTTCAAAGTCAGGCGGTGTAATCGCTAGAAGGTAACCGAAAACCCGCCGTCCACCACTAGGATATGACCATTCACATAAGACGCCGAAGGTGAAGCCAAGAAAACCGCGGCCCCTGCGATCTCGTCGGGCTCGGCCCAGCGCCCTAGCGGATTACGGCCTACGACTATGGGGCTCTTGATGGGGTCATTGACCAGGCTGGCATTGGTTTCCGTGGCAAAAGTGCCTGGCGCAATACCGTTGCTGGTAATCCCGCAGGGGCCATACTCAACGGCTAAAGCCCGTATCATGCCGCTCAAGCCCTGTTTGGCGATGGGGTAAATGGCATCGCCCCGTCGAGCAAGTTCACCCGCTATCGACGTCAACGTAATCAGGCGTCCTTGAAGGCGCTTGGCGACCATCGCATCAGCCGCCAACTTCGATAATTGAACTGCGGCAACCAGATCGACATTGATCAGCTCCAGAATCTCTTCCAGAGAGGCCTGGGCCAAAGGCTTGCGTATACGAATGCCTACATTATTGACCAGGATATCCGGCGTGCCGACCTCGGCGCGCAGCTGTTCGAAAGCGGCAGCCTGGTCCGACAGTTTGCCAATATCATTGACATAGCCATGGGCTTCATACCCTTGGCTGGCAAGCATATCCACCGCTTGCGCGACCCGGTCGGGGTTACGTCCATTGATAATAACGCGCGCTCCGCTGGCCGCATAAGCCTTGGCAATGGCCAAGCCCAGCCCTTGGGTCGAACCCGTAATCAGGGCAAGCTTGCCATCCAGGGAAAAGTCAGGGACACGACATGTATTCATTGTTGATCCACCTGCTCCATAACTTTGGCCTTTGTTATCACATCGGCGGGCTTACCGGCCAGCCATAAGCGCGTGCAATCACTTGCCCGCTGGCGCAGGTATTCAGGCGCCTTGCTGCATGCCTGCTCCAGGGTCAGGGGGCCGGGAGCAAGGCTGAACGCTGCGGTAATACCTGCCTGATACAAGGCTTCATAACCATCGCCCAACGATCCAACCAGCGCGATCACTGGAATGCCGTGCTTGCTTGCATGCCTGGCAACCCCCGCTGGCGTCTTGCCCAGCAAGGTCTGGGCATCCATACGGCCTTCGCCGGTAAACACCAGATCGGTGCCTTTCATGGCATCGTCCAAGCCAGAGAGTTCGGCGATGAGTTCAACGCCTGGCCGGAAACGGGCGTTGAAGCAGGTTTTAACGGCAAAGCCCAGCCCCCCTGCCGCCCCCATGCCTGGCAGGTTCTGTTCATCTTTATGAAGCTGTTCGCCGCAAACACGCGCAAAGTGCGCAAGTGCGGCATCCAGTGTTGCCACATCGTCTACCGAAGCCCCTTTCTGGGGTCCGAAAATGGCCGAAGCCCCTCGCGGCCCACACAAAGGGTTATCTACATCGACAGCGATTTCAAAACTGACATCGGCAAGACGAGCATCCAGACCCTGAACCGAAATGCTGGCCAGTTGTGCCAGCGCTGCACCGCCCAAGGGGAGCTCGTTGCCTTGCGCATCAAGCAGACTGGCGCCCAGCGCCTGAAGCAAACCCGCACCGGCATCGTTGGTGGCGCTGCCGCCCAATCCCAGCACTATATGATGCGCACCGGCATCCAGCGCCTGCCCGATCAACTGGCCGACCCCGTAGCTGGTTGCTTGCAATGGGCGACGCTCGGCAGGCGGAATTTGCTCGAGTCCGGCTGCGGCAGCCATTTCAATGAAGGCGCTACCCTTGCCTAGCCAAGCCCAACTGGCCTCGCAGACCTTATTGTTGGCGTTTTGCACATTCGCCTGGCGCCTCTCGCCGCCAGTGGCGGCCAGGACCGCATCCAGCGAGCCTTCACCGCCATCGGCCATAGGCACGCACACAATATCGGCATTGGGCAAGACATCACGAACACCGCTGGCAATCGCCTGGGCCACGTCCGAAGCACTAAGACTTTCTTTAAAGGAGTCAGGGGCAATAACGACACGCATACGAATAAACCCTTAAATTAGGCTGTTTTGGCGGCAGCAACTACGTTGCGCGGCGCGCCTTCGTAATACGCTTCTATGTTACCGACAAGCTGATCGGCCAGCCCCTGCACTGCCTCATCGCTGGCCCAGCCCACATGCGGGGTAAGAATGAAATTGGGCAGATCAAGAAGCTGCACCAGCGGGTGCTGGTTATCGGGCGGTTCGGGCGTGGTCACATCGAAACCGGCACCGCCAAGCTGACCTGCACGCATGGCTTGCACCAGCGCGGCATCATTGACCAACCCGCCCCTTGCTGTATTGATCAGTATCGGCTTGCGCTTCATCAGGGCAAATTCTTGCGTGCTGATCAGATCGCGGGTTTGATCATTTAGCGGACAATGCAAAGTAATGACATCGCTTTCAGCCAGCAATTGCTCGAACGGCGTATACAGGCTGCCTTGTTTTTGCGCACCCTTGCGCGCGGCGAACAAAACCCGCATGCCCAAGGCGCGGCCAATGGCGGCCACGGCCTGCCCCAGCGTGCCTTCACCCACAATACCCAGGGTCGAGCCAGCCAGATCCTTGATGGGGTAATCGAAATAGCAAAACTGCTGCGCATCGTACCAACGCCCCGCCTTGACCGATTCCCGGTACGCCACAATACTGCGGCGCAGGGCGAAAATTAGGGCAAACACATGTTCAGGCACCGTATTGATGGCGTATCCACGTATATTGGACACGACGATGCCTTTTGCTGCGCAATCCTGCAGGTCAATGTGGTCAGTGCCCGTAGCCGCCACAGCCACCATTTTCAATTGGCTGGCCTGCTCAAGCGCTTCGCGCCGTAAAGGTGCTTTATTGGTAATGACGATATCGGCATTGGCAATGCGTTCTGGCACTTGGTCGCGGCTGGTACGACCATAAACCTTAAGCTCATGCTTGAACGACAACGGTCGCAAGACGGTTTGTGGAGAAATGGTTTCCCGATCCAGAAAAACAACTTGCAAGGGGCGCTCGGCCATAAGACATCCATCCATTAAGTGCTGTGATTGCCACACGTGGGCAGCCTATCCGATATAGTAATAGGATTCTTTACCAAAACGATGAGTCTAGCGCAGTCTGCGCTATAGGATTTCCACTTATGCTTACAGACCGACTAATCCGCCTTCTTCCACGCAACCCGGCCCTGACCGGCGATACACCGGCTGCAGGAAATCCCCCCGGAATCTATCCCATTCAAGATTTTTTCCGCAATCCCGAACGCGGTTTCTTTCGTCTGGCGGACGACGGAACCATGCTGGGCTTTATGGAACCCGTAAGCATAAACGGGCAGGCGGCACGCATGAATGTGTTCGTGCAGGCGCTGGAAGGCAGCACACCTGTAGGGCAGCCCAGGCAACTGACAGAGGAAAGCGAACGCGATATCAGCCAGTATTTCTGGAAAGGCTCCGACACTGTCATCTACGAAAAAGATTTCAATGGCGATGAAAACTTCCATGTACTGACTGTTAATGCCGCCAGCGGCAAGCTGACCGACCTGACGCCATTTTCCGGCGTACGCGCCAGCATCGAAGACGAGCTGCCAGACGACCCGGACCACATCCTCATTAGCCACAACCAACGCAACCCCGAAGTCTTCGACGTCTATCGCGCCAACATACATACTGGCGAGCTTAAGCTGGTTGCTGAAAACCCTGGCAATATCGTCGGTTGGCAAACCGACCACCAGGGCCTGGTGCGCGCCGCCATCGCCAGCGACGGGCTGCACAGCGCGCTGCTTTACCGCGATACCGAAACCCAAGAATTCCGCACTATAGTCACGACTGACTTCCGCACCGTCGTCAGCCCGGAATTCTTTACTTTCGACAACCAAAAACTGTATGCATTAAGCAACCGGGGACGCGATTGCCTGGCGCTGGTCATCATCGACCCCGCCCAGCCCGACCAGGAGGAACTGGTTTTTGAGGTTGACGGTACAGACTTGGATGGCGCCGGCTATTCGCACTTGCGCAAGGTACTGACGGTCGTGGGATACCAAACCGACAAGCCCAAGTACCATTTCTTTGACCAAGCCAGCAAGCAACGCATGGCCCGCGTATCGGAAAAGCTGCCCGGCTACGAAATCTCGCTGCAAAGCGGCACGCGCGACGAAACCAAATACATCGTCGCCGCCTACAACGACCGCACTCCGGGCAGCCGCTATATTTACGATGCTGGCGCGGACACCCTGGATAAGCTGGCCGATATCAACCCCGCGCTGCCGGAACACGACATGGCGCCCATGCAGCCCATTCAATATCAATCCCAGGATGGGCTGACCATACATGGCTACCTGACGCTGCCGCTAGGCCGCAGCCCCAAGAACCTGCCCTGCATCATCAACCCACATGGCGGAC
>DATJCP010000592.1:0-4556 GCA_035514715.1 Candidimonas sp. | reverse complement strand
GGTTTTTCCGATCCGCCTTACCTGGACATTACCCCCAAGGGTGTCGATGCTGGGTTCGACGTTGCATTGCCTAGCATCGCCATCGGCGTTTTTAACCTGTCCAACCTGAGCCTGGGCGCGGGTTTTACCGTGCCTTTCATTGGCCAGCCACTTGCTGTCAGGTTCAATTTCTGCACACGCGAACAGCCTTTCAATTTGTCGGTATGCATGTTCGGCGGCGGCGGATTCTTTGGCATTACGCTAGACCCCAGCGGCATCCAGCTTCTTGAGGCCGCGTTCGAGTTTGGCGCCAGCATTTCAGTGGATTTGGGCGTGGCTTCGGGCGGTGTACATATCATGGCTGGTGTGTATTTCCGCATGGAAAAAACCGCTTGTGCATTGACTGGGTATTTTCGGCTGGGTGGCAGCGTCAGTGTGCTGGGCTTGATCACGGCTTCCATCGAGCTTTATCTTGATTTGCATTACGAGTTTGAAAGCGGGAAGTGCGTCGGCAGGGCAGAGCTGACCATAGAGGTCGAAGTCTTCCTGTTTTCGGGCAGCGTTACTGTCCATTGCGAACGAAAATTTGCTGGCTCTAACGGCGATCCGTCTTTTCGTGACCTGATGGGGATGAGGCCGGAACTTGCACTGGCCGACGAACTGACCCAGATTGATGACGCCACGGATTACGCCTGGCGCGAGTACGTCGAGGCTTTTGCCTGAAGGAGTCCGCATGGCTCAGCAAACGATAGTCTGGACGGTGCTGCCGAATGGCCGTGCAACGCAAGGGCAGTATGAGGGCCAATTGCGTGTTTCCATTGTGGTGTCGCCCCGGTTGACGCCTGAAACCTCCAGTGAGCAAATGCTGCAGGCATTCGAGGATTGGCGTGACTGGCCGCAAACGCTGGCCAAGCTTGGATTCGCGCTACGCATAGGCGGGACGGTCGTTGAACTGAGCGCCACAAGCAGGGCCGATCCGGCCTTGTGGCAACGCTTGCTTCCCTTGCAAACGCCGGTGGCTGGCTTTGCGTTCAAGGATATGAGCGCCGTCAATTTGCGCTCGTTCGCCGTGCGTAATGTGCTTGGGTTGGTGCGCCGATACTACAGCCGGCTTGCAGTGCAGTCGGCAAGCACGCATCCGACCTTGCTGCCTTGGGAAAATGCGCATCCAGACCTGAAAGACATGCTGGCCGAATGCGGAACGCGCACCCGGAAAGTGCGCGCCGCCGAGGTTGCGCTGCCGGGTTTCGAGCGCCTGCTTGATGCAGACGGAAAGGGCAGTGCCGCTCAACAGTTGCGTTCCTTGGTGTTCGGGCCGCAAGGCAGGTATCAGGCTGGTATGGCGGGTATCGGCGCCGATCAAGAGGGCAATCCGGTAGGTGCAGGATCGTTCCAGATTCGGGCCTTGCCGTCCGACTGGCATGCGCCTGATGGCCATGAGCCTGACGACGACTTGATGTCGTTATGGAGTACGCAGGCCGAATACACGCTTTATCAGGCGAATCGGTTCTATCAGCGTACTCAGGCCAGTGCCGCGCAGCAAGCATTGCGTCGTCCGACAATGGCCGATATCCCGAAACCCCCGATGCCGCCGGAGTTCGATTTTCATCGCATCATTGCCTCTTATGGCGATTACCCTGAACTGTTAAAAAAGCTGGGGTTGATTGTCGACTGTGTGCTGCCGCCCAATTCTGTCATAGACCAGCAGCTTGCCGCGGCAGGGCAGACGCAAGGGGTGATGTCGTTGATATTGCGCTGGGACGAGCGGCGCAAACAGGATCAGGATGCTTGTCCGGGTACCGTATGGCAAGCCGACCATTTGCGTTTTTCTGTGCACAACCGTAGTGACGACCACGAGCGGGGGATGCTGAACCTGCGCTATGCCAACGATAACTGGGGTTCAAAAAAGAACCAAAGCCTGTTCGATGTCTATCAAGTCGATCCAGATGCAACGGCATTGAAAACCGTGGACTTCCTGCTCTCGGCACAAAGGCTGGTGGCGAAAAGCCTTGCTCCTGGCGGGCAAGGGGCGGTTACCTACACGACCGGAGACAAGCAGGCCGTTGCTGCCTTGCGCTCCGGCGGATTGGGAGTGTCGCGCCATGGGCGCGCTGCGGCGGTTGCACAGAATGCGGCCGCAGCAGCGCTAAAAGATCAGGCCATGAAAGCGGGCCCCTTAGCTGCTCGGAAAATTGCGCTGTTCGCCGAGGATGTGTTGCGCGGCTACAGAATAGATGTGCAGGAACTGACTGCCGATGGGCAAGGCACCTGGCGGTCGCTGTGCCAGCGGCGCGGTATATACCGTCTTGCCGGCACGGATGCTGTCATCGACTTGCCTGACGATGAGGGTTATGTGAAAGGCGCTTCTACGTCCAGCGCAGCAGGCGGCCCGGCAGATGGGGTTGATCCAGACGACCATTATTTGCATGAATCGCTATTTCGTTGGACGGGGTGGAGCCTTGTGGCTGCGCGCCCGGGTCGTACATTGCGCGCGCGCGAAGACGCTGGCAGCGGCGTGCAAGGAGAAGCGCCCGAGGAGGTGAATGATGCGGTTACGGTTGGGGGAAACGGCCTGGCAGTCGACTTCAGGGCGCTCAAGGCCAGCCTGCCGCGCTTGCGTTTCGGGGCCGCCTATCGCTTTCGTGCTCGTCTGGTGGACCTGGCGGGCAACAGCCTTGCCTTTGACGACCCTTCGTTGAAAGAAGACGATAACCAAACCGACCCTGTGACGTATTGGCGTTTTGAGCCAGTCGATCCGCCTGCTTTGTTGCAGCGCGCCCGCAATAGCGAAGGGGAATCTCTGGAACGCTTGGTTATACGCAGCAATTGGAATGCAAGCGCAAGCGACTATTTGCAGACACCGGTATTTTCAGCCGCCATTGCGCTGCCTGCTTCTGCTGATTTTGAATATGGCCCTGTCAACGAAAGGCATATTGTTCCGCCTAAATCTTCGCAATTGCAGTGCGAAACCCACGGTTTGTTCGATGCGCTGTTTACCAGCGCCGCCGATATCAAAACGGCTTATGAAGTCGCCTGCCGCGATGCCGGCTCGTTATACGATGCGGGGCCTGGCAGCCAGGTTGAACTGGTCACTCCTGCATCGCTGCAGCATGTTGCTACGACCGAAGCCTTGCCGCCGCGCTTGCCGTCGGCAGACAACCCGACGGGCGATCGGTTTGCACCTGGGCAATATGTGATTCGCCGCGAGGCGCTGGTCGATACACCTTATCTGCCTGATGGCGCGGCAGGCGGCGTAGCCTTGCGCGCCGCCGCAGGGCATCGCTTGCCTGGGGTGGATAAGCCTGTAGTCCTGGGCCCCAATGCGGTCGTGGTCCGGGCGCCGAACGAGGAACTTGTGCTGCTGTTGTCTTATGGCAAGAGCTGGCCGGATACGCAGGGCTTGCGTCTTGTGCTGGCCGAGCGCAGCGGAAAGTTCGACGATCCGCCGTGCGAGGCATCGTTCGATGACGCCGGCTTGCCTGCGTGGGATGACGAGGAACGTGTTCTGACCTTGTTTGTGCCTAAAGGGCAGATCGTGCGTCTGCGCTATTCCAGCTTTGTGCACAAGGAGTTCTTGCCTAGCTTTGGTTTGCCCGACTGGGCCGACTCCGAAGGGGAGCGTGCCTATATCCGGGAAATGGCGCAATTGGGTTGCCACTGGATGGTTACGCCATATCGGCCGCTGGTGCTGGTGCATGCGACTCAGCAGCCAGTATGTAACCCAGAGTTTTTTGGGTTGACTGCGCAGCGCGAGGCGGGCGACCAGCATGCTGTCCTGGGTGCGCGCGTGCGTCTGCATGGCCCCAGCACAGGAAAAATCGAAGTCGAGGCTGAGTGGGACGAGTGGGTGGACGACCCCGATAATCCTTCGGGGCCGCAGTTGCAGACATCACGCGGCATGTTGGGCGAGGTGCTATTGGCGGAAAACTTCCCCAATGTATTTACGTTGGATGCTGCTATTGATCAGCAAGCGCCTCCGGTTAGCGGCGATAAAAGGGCGCGAGGTGATCGCCATGAATTCGGCGATACGAAATTCAGATTGGTACGCTACCAGTTGCGCGTTACGACACGTTTTCGCGAATATTTGCCGCCGGCCCTGTACGAACAGCGCGACAACGTGACGCGGCTTGGCCCTGTTGCCGAAGGCCCATTGATGGCGGTTGGGGCTGACAATGATCCGGGTGCGCCTGTGCTGGCAAAGGAAACTGGCACTGCTTTGAATAGTGTGGTGCTGGCCAGCGCTCCGCCCGATGAACCCAGGCTACAGTACATACTGCCCACTTTTCTTTGGAAGGAAACGGCGACTGGCCAAGGGATGGACAGCACGCGCTACGGCAACGGATTGCGTGTCTGGCTGGACCGTCCGTGGTTTTCGTCGGGAAACGGAGAGCTGCTGGGCGTTGTGATCTTGGGCGAAGGCCGTCGCTTCACGGATATTCCTGGCGCCTTGGTTCCGTTGGTTACGCAGTGGGGCCTGGACCCGCTATGGGACACCGCTTTACCCAAACACCAGGCAAGCGCCGCCGATTTTTCCGCTTGTGTGGCTCGTGAAGACAATGTGCCGCTGCAGGAAGCGC
>DATJCP010000591.1:0-2593 GCA_035514715.1 Candidimonas sp. | reverse complement strand
CGGCCGCGGAACTCGCCCGGTCGGGCCAGTGGCCCGACACCCGCCGGGCTCGGACAGCCGCGGCCTTGCCTCCTCGATGGGGCCGACCGAAACGGCGTGCGCGAGGCGCCTGCACAGCCCCCGACACACCCGCCTTTCTAAAGAACGAAAAAATCGCACACAACACCTCGGCCAAAAATTCTCTAGCACTGCGGTCATGCCTTGCCAAAGAAAACGGCGCCCAGATGAGCGCCGTTTTCTTTGAAGCAATTTCAGCTTGATAAGTGCTTAGAAGCGCTCATCGCGCAAGTAGTAATACTTGTACAGCATGGCTTGGCCCAGCCGCCTGAACGGCGCAAACAAATGCCCCGGCAACGGCGAGTTGTAAATCGGCAAGTCCCACTGCTTACCGTCTTTACCCATGACGCGTTCAGCAAGGCGGCGCCCGGCATGAGCCGAAAAAGAAACCCCGTTGCCACCGTATCCGAAAGCATAGAAAACCTGCTCTTTGGGATCCGGCTGGGTAATACGCGGCATCATGTCATGGCTGACATCGACCCAACCCCACCACGAATACGCAATAGGAATATTGCGCAGGCTAGGAAACTTCCTGTACAAGCCTTCCTTCAACAGATCCAGATGGCGGCCGTTTTCCGCATCGGCGCCAGTCAGCGCGCTGCGGCTGCCTATCTGCATGGAACCGTCTGGCAACAAGCGATAGTAAAAGCGCAAAGTACGCGTATCGGTGATGAAGGTTGTGCTTTTCAGCCCTGCCTCTTCACGTTCTTGCGGCGTAAGCACTCGGGTTACCATCGAGTTCGACAAAATCGGCATGATCTTGTTGGTCAGCGACTTATGCAGACCTTGCGGTGTATAGCCGCCAGTTGCCACCGCCACGCGACGGGCCCGAACCACGCCACCAGGCGTACGCAAATGATGCACGCCATTAATGGTTTCCCAACCCAGCACAGGGCTGGCCGGGTGTATTTTCACGCCCAGAGCGCGTGCCTTTTTTATGTAGCCAAAGGCAAGCTTCAAAGGATGCACACCCACGCCGTCCGGTTCGTATAGAGCCCCGGCGGCTTCCTGGTCTTCAACATATTGTTCATGCAGCTCTTCGCGGCTAAGCATACGCGTGCCATAACCGAAAACATCCTTCATGACGCGGCATTCATTTTCCAGGAAAGCCATCTTCTTGGCGCGATGCGCCGTATACAAGTGGCCGCCGGGCTGCGCATCGCATTCGATGGTGTCAACCAGGCTTTTCCAATATTCGAACCCGCCGCGAATTTCAGCGTCCAGGCGTTTAGCCGTATCCAGGCCCCAGCGCTCTATCCATTGCGAACGATACAAGCGACCCGACGCATTCTGCCCCTGTCCGCCATTACGGCTGGTGCAACCCCACACCGCACGGTTGGCTTCAAGCACGACCGCCTTGACGCCATGCTCCTGAGCCAGGTTCAACGCCGTCACCAGGCCGGTAAAACCGGACCCGATCACCACCACGTCCGCATCGAAATCGTGATCTACCGGGCCATCGTCTGGAGGCGGCGTACCGGCAGTTCCTACCCAATACGTGGGTGCGTAAGCCTGACCGCGACCGGTGGCCGATACCAGCGGATCGTAACGAGGATCGTAAGGGCTTTCTTTAAAAGATCCCGATGACGAGGGATCAGCAACTTCAGGGTTGGCAGCCATTATTGCTCCATGAGTTTAGATATGGAACGGTGCCCCGGCGCGATAAGCGCTCAAATGGATCACCGCTCCCCAATTTATTTTTGCTTTAAGCTTTGGCAGGCAAATGCGGACGATTCTTGCGGAATGCATTCTTCAGGATGATCTTGCCATCCTTGAACACCAGCAGATCGACCATATTGGCTTCAATGAAGGAACCATCTGCCGCAGTACCGGTGAATGTCGATTCCATGACGCCACGGTCGCCATCGGCCCAGCACGAGGCATTCAGCCATTGCGCATCGGGTATGGTTTGCCAGGCCGCTTCGAACGCCTTGCGCACCGCGGCAAGGCCTTGGTGGCGCGCGCCATAGACCTCAGGCCCTGCTACAGTCTCGAATACACAGTCTTCGTGCATGAAGGACATCAAGGCATCGATATCATGACGATTCCATGCATCTCCGAAGGCCTGAAGGGTCTGGATCAGTTTTTGACTGGACATTACTGCTATCTCCTATTGATTTGCCGCATACGAATGCATACTAACGAGCAACCTATGTAAGGTAGGAGATGGCGCGGTCCCGGTCTAGGGCCAGTGGCAACGTTTCGCATAAGCCAGTTAGAAAATGAAAAAGTAGACTTATCTACGAATCAGGCCCCAGAAAAACAAACCAAATGAAATCATTTGTTCCGTAAACGAGATATTTGTTTGACTTTTTATTTTTGACAGATAGAATTCACATAAATAACAAATATCGGAATAAATCATTTCATTATTTATAAGGCACCTGATTTTCGGTTATAACTGAATAGGTTCCAGACTACTTACTTCTCCACACAGGAATACAGCCATGACAACTACCACTAATGCTCCAGTGACAGGGCCTCAGAAGATGACTCCTTCTGAAGCCTTCGTAGAAACGCTCGTTGCCAACGGCGT
>DATJCP010000590.1:0-1752 GCA_035514715.1 Candidimonas sp. | reverse complement strand
GGCGATCGCGACGGGGTGCGCACGCCCATGCAGTGGACGCCTGACCGCAACGGCGGATTTTCCCGAGCTGACCCTGAACGCCTGACCTTGCCCGTACTGATGGGGCCGCTCTATGGATACGAGACCGTCAATGTCGAGGCGCAGCAACGCGATCCGCACTCGCTGCTGAATTGGACCCGACGCATGCTGGCCAAGCGTCAGCAAACGCATGCGTTCGGTCGGGGGAGCCTACGCTTCCTGTTCCCGGGAAACCGCAAAGTATTGGCTTACTTGCGCGAATACGACGGCGTGGTGTTGCTGTGCGTGGCCAACCTGTCCAATGCCTCGCAGCCGGCAGAGCTGGATTTGTCGTTTATGGCGGGCAGGGTGCCCGTGGAGCTATTGGGCGGAACCGCTTTCCCCACCGTTGGCGAAACCCCTTATTTGCTGACTTTGCCTCCTTATGGCTTTTATTGGTTTGAACTAAGCGCGACCGCCGCGCCTCCGACATGGAGTGCCTTGCTTCCCGAGCAAATGCCTGAATA
The DNA here is from genome assembly GCA_035514715.1 of Candidimonas sp. Lineage (GTDB taxonomy): Bacteria > Pseudomonadota > Gammaproteobacteria > Burkholderiales > Burkholderiaceae_B > Pollutimonas. The sequence continues at coordinate 1,228 of DATJCP010000590.1, read as the reverse complement.
TGTCACCTTGGTCGTACGCCGGCGTGCGGGATACCAACTGATGGAGGGGTCGCGCCGTGTCTTGTGCAACGAAGTCCTGCCGCTGTATCTTTCCAGGCAGCGCTGGTTTGCAAACGGTCAACGCATCAAGTCGGCCAATATCGCCTATGTTCTTCCTCTTCCGGGCCAGACAGATATGTTCATGGCGGAGTTCGACGTAGAGCTGGCAGAGGGGCCCGCCAGCTATTTTCTGCCTTTAGCCCTGCTTTGGAACGAGCCCGTAGCGGCGATGCCGCAGCAATATGCGCTTGCAAGGGTGCGGCGGGGGGCGGAGCTGGGGCTGGTCACAGATGCCTTTTCGGTTCCTGAGTTTGCCCTGGCGCTACTCGAAAACATGCAAAGCCAGCGCAAAGTGCCATTTGAAACGTCCCATGGACGCTTCATGATGTATTTTCAAGGTGAACCTGGTCTGGGCAACATGGAGTGGCCAGCCGATATGGCAATAGATTGGTTTCAGGGAGAGCAGTCCAACAGCTCGCTGACACTGGGCGATGCAGCCATCTTGAAGCTGGTTCGCCATGTGGTGCCTGGTGTCCATCCCGAGGCGGAAATGACACGCTACCTGACGCTTGCGGGCTATGCGAATTCGGCCGCGCTGTTAGGCGAGGTGCTGCGGGTCGATTCCGATGGCACGCCCCATACGCTGGCGCTATTGCACGCCCGGGTAGCGAACCAGGGCGACGCGTGGGCTTGGACGCAGGACTACCTGAAGCGCACGCTGGAAAACGCTGCGCTGACTGGCGAAAGCCAGGCTGATTACGCAGAAGAACTGAGCGGTTACGCGACAGTGGCCGCAGCCATAGGCAGACGCTTGGCTCAACTGCACAGGGTATTGGCACAACCTGGCGATGATCCGGCTTTCATGCCGGAAACGGCGGATGTCAATGATGCCAAGGCATGGGCCAAAGACATTCGTAGCATGCTGTCCAAGGCCTTGAAAGTGTGTGTGGCGGGCAAGTCTGCGTTATCGGAGCAGGCTGTTGCCTATCTTGAAGAGTTGCAGGCTGATCATGATGCCTTGCTTGTTCAAATCGACCAGCGGGCGCAGGCGCTTGTCGGCACAGTTCGTACGCGGATTCATGGTGACTTTCATCTGGGGCAGGTGCTTATTGCCCAGAACGATGTTTATCTTATCGACTTTGAAGGCGAGCCGGAGCGTGCGTTAAGCGCGCGCCGCAGCAAAGCCAGC
>DATJCP010000589.1:0-1702 GCA_035514715.1 Candidimonas sp. | reverse complement strand
TTCGGCGTAGCGCAGGCCGGTTGCTTGGGCGGTCGGCTTAATGACAAGCTCGATGTCACCATCGAGCACCTGCACAAACCGACCTACATGATCAAAAAGGCTGACGATCATCGCATGGCCCCCAAGCAAACTATCGTTATTGGCGGCACGTACTTAGCACCTGAGTTGTGTTCATTAACGGTCTGGCGCAACTGGAACGTATGCGCGCCTACGCCGACCGCCACCCTCATCGCCCAATACATACCGGGGAAATCAGGGCTTGTGCCCCACCACCCGCCATTGCCGGTGTCCTGCGTCCAAACAACGCCGCCATCGACGATTATTTCGTGTCGTATGTTCACGTTCGCCTTTGCCACGGCAGTCACCAGAATGGTGACGTCCGCCGTTGCACCAAAGCTCATGGATACAGTTATCGTCCGCCCGTCGTTAGCGAAATACTGCGCTACGTCTGCACTGGCCGAACCGTGAACGGTCACTGCGTTATTCGATATCTTGAGCGTGTTGACAGACAGATCATCAATATGCGCTGTCTTGATCCATGCCGTACCGATCAGCGCCTGGTTAATGAACGTCTGGCCACCCTGCACCACAAAGGGCGTTGTCGCGATTCCGTTGGTCAGGTTCAGCAGCGCAAACCGATCTGCCAGCACATAGAAACTTGACTGCGGGACCTCCCCGGGCTGCGCATAAACATCAAGGCCCATGCCAGCGGCATACATCTTGCCGTCCATCGTCGCCTCGGCGCGCATGGTATATGTGGCTTCCAGTGCACCATCCAGGCTAGCCAGCGCAGTCGTGGTTTGCTGTACGGCCGCTTGGTTTATCGCCGTTTGCGCCGCCACCGTCGTAACCTGCTGTGCCATGGCTTCGTTTTGCGTGACCCTGGTCGTGGGCTCGACCTGTATGGCCGCGGTATTGCTATTGATCTTGGCAACCTGCGCATCGATGCGCTGACTTAGCGCCAGATCTTCATCAGCAACGTTGCTGATGACTGTCTTGGTGCCGGCAAAGATAGGCGAGATTCGTTTGCCATTTCAAGGCCCAATAAAAAAGGCCCCACCGAAGTGGAGCCAGAAAGAAGATGCCCGCCAAAACTTGTAGCGTTAGCGGGCGGGCGGGCGGTAGTTGGGCGGCGAACCTGCGACCTTCTAGATATAATCGCGGTGCACCATTACACTATGCCGCGAAAAATAACTAGAGGGAGACGCATGAAGACACGGACTCTTGCACTGGTCGGGCTACTCAGCCTTGGCATTCAGGCCTGCAATATTGCGCAGGCGCAATACACGCCCACCAGGGAAGACTTTAAGAGTCTACGCGTCACTAATGGCGATTCCTCGCCAAACAGCACAGCACGAGATTCTGAATTCAGCGAAAAATTCAATAAAGCCTTTTCGGACGCAAAGCGCAAGGAGCAAGCAGCACAGGCAGAGTCGGCACGCACTCAAATTCAAAAGCAGGATATGCTCAACGGCAATGCACGTTTGCCGCATCGCAGCGCTACTGACACTTCGAAAGATCGTACCGAGATCCAGTCCGGGAAGATAGGCACTACCGTATGCCGCAAGACAGAGTCCGGGCAGACACATTGCGAAACTCAAGGCCGGTGGTAAGCAATGGCAACCCGAAGATCGCCCGCCCCCGCAGCCAAGAAGGCATTTTCCTTCAAGTCCACCCCCAAAAAAAATAGCCGCACAGGGCG
>DATJCP010000588.1:0-3738 GCA_035514715.1 Candidimonas sp. | reverse complement strand
CTATGGTTGGCTTGCCTGTTTCAGTGTTGACCAGTCCAGCCAGACCAAGAAGCCCCGCCGACTTGCATAATTCGTGCGTTCTGGCTTTCCGGGCTGCTATGGCGGCGGCTTTCTTTTCCGACTGAATCATGGCCGTGGCTGCTAGTCGTGCCTTGGTGGCCCGTTCTGCTGCCTTGTCTGCCCTGATTATTGCCGCTATCTTCCTTTCGTCGTTTGCGTCTCGGTTTGGCTTTTCAGTCAGTAGTACCAGCAATTCTTGCTGTTCACTACGCGACTTTAAGCCCTTGAGATATGCCACGCGATCAGTTAACCACTGGTCTGTTGTCATTTGTAGGTGTCCTTTGCTGTTGTTGTTGATGCGCCTATTTTACCGTGACCTGTGCAAGTCTGGGCGCTATAATGTCATCTCAGGTATTAATGAGATGCGCACTTAGTTGTTTCTCGTTCCGAGAAACAGTGCGGCCCTTCGGGCAAAGGAAAAAGCACAGCATGGCTTCGTACCATTGCACCGTCAAAGTCGGTGCAAAAGGCTCCGGCGGTTCCCATTCAGATTACATTTCCCGTGAGGGAAAGTACTCGAAGGAGAACGCGAGCCGGTACGAAGACCTTGACAGCACTGGCTACGGCAACATGCCAGAGTGGGCGGCGCATAATCCCGCCCACTTCTGGAATGCTGCCGACCAGTACGAACGGGCAAACGGCGCTGTCTACCGTGAGGTAGAAATCGCCTTGCCCCGCGAACTGACGCCAGAACAAAACCGCGAACTGGTGGCCGACTTCATACGCCAAGAGCTTGGCGACCGTCATGCCTACCAGTGGGCCATTCACACGCCCAAGGCGGCGTTTGAAAAGGGCGACCAGCCCCACGCCCACATCATGTATTCCGAGCGCACCATCGACGGTATTGCCCGTGACCCAGATCAGTACTTCAAGCGTGCCAACAAGAAGAACCCGGAGCGTGGCGGGTGTGTGAAAGACAGTGCAGGCACCGAGGAACGGCTACAGGCCACGCGGGAGCGTTGGGCCGATGTGCAGAACGCGCACCTTGAGCGCCACGGCCACACGGCGCGGGTAACGCACCTAAGCCTGAAAGACCAAGGCATCGACCGCGAACCCGAGCGGCATATCGGGCCGAAGGGTATCCAGCGGTTGAAGCAAGAGGACATCAGCGCCCTACTGGAACGACGCGCGGCCGAGGGCCAGCTAGAGCGCAGCCAGCAGGCCGTTGGCGTGATCGACTTGTCCGGCAACATCGCCAAGGCGAAGGCCGAGCGGGTCGAACTGGCCCAGACCGTGGACACCGGCAAAGCCGATATCCGGGCCATGTTTGCACAGCACAAGCAGGCAGAACAGGCCCGTAAAGAGGCCGAGCAGCGGAAGGCAATGGAAGCCGAGAGAGCCAAAGCGCGTGAAGTGGAACGCCAGAAGATCGACGCGGAGCGCCAGACGTTGCGCGAGTTGCAGCAGCAGCGCCGGGAGCAAGAGCAGGAGCGGCAAAAGGTCGTGGACGGCCTGAAGGAAAGGCGGGGCCGCGATGGCCCCGGCATGAGCCGTTAGTAGCCCTTGATGATGACGTAGCCGCCCTCAAACAGGGCTATACCTCTTTCGTAATCTTTGAATGACTGATCGACCTGAACGCACAGCCTGCCTTTGTCTCCGCAGGTTGTGAGCTGGGCTTTGCCGGCTTTTTTGGTGAAGTTTTCGGCAGCGGCTTTTAGGCTGGCCACCTCTTGCACCAGGTCGGCTTTTTCTCTGGCCAGGCTGGCCACCTGGTAGCTTTGCCAGCCCACCAGGGCATAGGCAGCGATGGCGAAGGCAATAACGGCGCCTAAAGCGGCCAGAAAGGCCACGCCAGCCAGTTTCCAGCCCACACCCTTGATGCTTGCTTTAATCGCCGCTGCGGCCCCGTGAGCGGCTTCTACGGACTCATTTATGGCGTCGCCGTGGTCTTTGAAGGCGTCAATGGTCTTTTCCTCGACCGATAGCATGGCCGTGCGCACCGCACGGGCTGCGCCCTGCTCGATGCTGGCCGTTTGCTTGGCCAGATCATCAATCGCCGCCTGTGCCGCCTTTTGCTGGTCTTCGGCCAACACCATCATGGCCATGATTTTTTGCTGATCGTCCATGCTGGCCTTACTCCGCTAAACGTTTCTGGCCGCGCTTTTCCAAGGCAATGCGGGTTTGCATGTCCTCGCCGATCACTTCCCCTGTTTCCGCGTCGATATACGGTAAATCAGGCTCCAGGCCGGGAATGCTTGGCTGGCTGGGCGGCTCTTCGCCGGGGCCGGTTGGTAGCTGCTGCTCACCCGCGTAGAGCGTTGGAATTCGGCGTAACGACGACCCTTCCAGCGTCACGGCGTCCTGTTCGTCAGCCCGCGCCACCACCTGGGCGGAGAACACCGACACATGGGGCCGCATGTCGCGCTTCTCGCCCCATGCAACACGGTCATTCACCACGTAGGCATTGACGGTGCCAGCACCGCCCATGCTGATAGCCTGAATCCATTTGTCCGCCACCAGATCGGCCACGGCACGTTGCACCGTTCTAACGGTGCAACCCATGACTTCGGCCAAGGTCTTTTGATTGATGACCACCGCGTTTTGATGGCCCATGTGAGCCACTAGACGATGCAGCAAAGCCGCAGCCCGTGGGCTTTTCAAGGCCAAGTCACCCCATGCCTCATGCGCCTTACGCTCTGTCTGCACCCACGCCCCGGTATTCGATACCGGCTGCGTCCCAAGCTGTTTTTCTTTCTTGCCCATGTCTGCCTCTCGGAGTGGTACACCCACGACACCGGCTGTCGTGGGGTGACGACAGGGTGTGTAAATTATCTGCACGTCAGGGCTTATTATAGTGCAAATTATTTGCATTGTGGTGCATATTATTTACACAACCCACGACACGGGGTGTCGGGGGGTGACGACACGGGGTGTCGGGGGGTACCTCTGGAAACCCGCATGAATCCTCACTTTCCTATTTTCGCCTCTAGATCTAATTCATTGCCCCAGAAAAACACAAATGTGATGGTCAATCACGAACGTGATTTTCTTAATACTTTCTCGCGTGTGAAGGTATTACAAGAGTCCCCACGCCCTACGGGCGCGAGGAAAGGTAGGCCCCTACGGGGCGGGGCTCTGCCCCCCATCCTCGCTACGCTCGCCCCGTCGCCCCCCGGAGGGTGCTAGCACCCCTCCCGCGCCCTGCGGTTGCGGTTCCCACCCTGCAACTGGCCGCTTTGCGGCTCCGGTTCGGCAGTGGGGAGGTAGCAGGGCGGTGGGTAACGCGCAAGCGTTATCCACGGGCCAGCGGGGTATTCCGGGGTTTTTCAGTCTTTTTTTTCAATGGGCGAAGCCTCCCACAAATCCCCCTGACTGTTTTGGACCGAAGGGAAAAACAGGCAGGCAACAAGCGGAGCGCGTTAGTCTCTGCAAGCCACGATGCCCCCGGCGTGTAGCCCAGAGATTCCTACGATAAGCGGAATCAGGTTTTTTCTTGAGCCAGTCGCGCAGCCCCGGCATGCTTCCATTCTTGGCGCTTTGGGTGGTCAGCAGTGAGGGCGGCCAGCCCCAGCAACGCGCCGAGCAATTCAGCCGGGTCTATGGTTGGCTTGCCTGTTTCAGTGTTGACCAGTCCAGCCAGACCAAGAAGCCCCGCCGACTTGCATAATTCGTGCGTTCTGGCTTTCCGGGCTGCTATGGCGGCGGCTTTCTTTTCCGACTGAATCATGGCCGTGGCTG
>DATJCP010000587.1:0-4008 GCA_035514715.1 Candidimonas sp. | reverse complement strand
CCCCGCTCATCCGCCCCTTCGGGCTCCTTTCGCGTGCGGCCCGCTGGGGCCCCGAAAGTCGCCCATATCTCCATCACCGCACCAGTGGCTGCGTTATGTGTGTTGGCAAGGTCGCTGGCACGGGCTGGGTGCTTGGCATTTTTGCGTATGCCTCGGCTGGCTCAGAAGAAATATAGCGCTCGTTCTGCGCGCCCCGCCAGCCGGGGCTGCTCGAACTTGGGGCAGGTATTGCCAACGGCCCAGGTATACGATGTCGCATAAATGTGCCAAGCACGCAGCCCGTGCCAGTGATATTCCAAACCGTCTTCCAGGACCTGCCACGCGGGATTAAGAAAGGACATCGCAACACCGGGACAAGGCTTTGCCTCGGCTGCATATTACGAAGACGCAGCCATCACCGTCAGCAAAGGCTTCAAATACCCACCCGTATGACTCGCCGGATTTGCCGCGACATCTTCGGGCGTGCCTTGGACCACGATCTGGCCACCGCCATTGCCGCCTTCCGGCCCCATATCAATCACCCAGTCCGCCGTCTTGATCACATCCAGATTGTGCTCAATGATTACAACCGTATTCCCGCCATCAACCAACTTGCGCAATACATCCAGCAGCAGCGCAATATCCTGGAAATGCAGGCCTGTTGTTGGTTCGTCAAGAATATAAAGCGTACGGCCCGTGCTGCGTTTTGATAGCTCCAGCGACAGCTTGACCCGCTGTGCCTCGCCGCCCGACAGCGTCGTTGCGCTTTGCCCCAGACGTAAGTACGACAGCCCTACATCCATCAAGGTATGCAACTTGCGCGATACCGAGGGCACGGCTTCGAAATAGCCCAGGGCCTGCTCCACCGTCAGGTCCAGCACTTCGCTGATACTGCGGCCGCGATAGCGGATTTCCAGGGTTTCGCGGTTGTAGCGCTTGCCCATGCAGACATCGCAAGGCACATACATGTCGGGTAGAAAATGCATTTCCACCTTGACCACGCCGTCGCCCTGGCAGGCCTCGCAGCGGCCGCCTTTGACGTTGAATGAAAAGCGCCCTGGATCGTAGCCGCGCGTGCGGGATTCCGGCACGCTGGCGAACAGTTCGCGTATGGGCGTGAACATGCCGGTATACGTGGCGGGGTTGCTGCGTGGCGTGCGGCCTATGGGGCTTTGGTCGACGTTGATGATTTTGTCGAAATGCGACAGGCCTTCCAGAGTATCGTAGGGCGCGGGTTCGGTCTGGGCGCGGTGCAGTTTCTGGGCAACGGCTGTGGCCAGCGTGTCGTTGATCAAGGTGGATTTGCCCGAGCCCGAGACGCCGCTGATGCACACCAGTCGCCCGGCAGGTATGGCCAGGTTGACCGATTTCAGGTTGTTGCCGCGACAGCCCTTGAGCTCCAGCCATGGCAGGTCTGGCGTAACTGGCCGCCGTTCGGGGATGGCTATGCGCCGTACACCGCTTAAATATTGGCCTGTCAGTGATTTTTCATTGGCGGCCAGTTGTTGAGGCGTGCCTTGAGCAACAATTTGTCCGCCGTGTTCACCGGCGCCAGGGCCCATGTCCAGCACAAAGTCCGCAGACCGGATCATGTCTTCGTCGTGCTCGACGACGATGACGCTGTTGCCCAGGTCGCGCAGGTGTTGCAGGGTAAGGATAAGGCGGTCGTTGTCGCGCTGATGCAGGCCTATCGAGGGCTCGTCCAGCACGTACATGACGCCTGTCAGGCCTGAGCCGATCTGGCTGGCCAGGCGTATGCGCTGCGCCTCGCCGCCTGAAATGGTGTCGGCGCTACGGTCCAGCGACAGGTAGTTCAGTCCGACGTTATTCAAAAACTGAAGGCGGGCTTCGATTTCCCGCACAATTCGATCCGCGATTTCTTTTTTCGCACCGACGAGCTCAAGCTCCTGGAACCAGGTCAGGCAGGCTGCCAACGATAGGGCTTCAACTTCGAAGATGGCGCGTCCGCGGCGTTCGGCCGGGCCGGGTTCGTTGCCGATCAGTACGTGGCGTGCTTCGGAGCGCAGGCGTGAGCCTTCGCAGGCGGGGCAGACCCGGGTGTGTCGATATTTGCCCAGCTCTTCGCGTACGGCGCTTGAGTCAGTTTCGCGCCAGCGTCGTTCCAGGTTGGGAATGATGCCTTCAAAGGGGTGCTTCTTGACTGTCGTTCGCCCTTTTTCGTTCAGGTAGAGGAAGGAGATTTCTTCGTCTCCCGAACCAAACAGCACGCGTTGGCGGATTTCGGGCGATAAGTCTTCGAAGGGGGTTTCGATATCGAATTCGTAATGGGCGGCCAGGCTGGTCAGTAGCGTATGGGTAAATGCATTACGGCGGTCCCAGCCATTAATTGCGCCGCTGGTCAGGCTTAGTTCGGGGAATGCGACGACCCGCTTGGGGTCGAAGAAGTCCACATTGCCCAGGCCATCGCAGTCGGGACAGGCGCCCACCGGGTTGTTGAAGCTGAATAAGCGCGGCTCAAGCTCGGTCAGGCTATGGTGGCAGACCGGGCAGGCATAGCGGCTGGAAAAGGCATGCTCTTCGCCAGTGTCCATATTCAGGGCAATGGCGCGGCCTTCGGCCAGGCTCAGGGCAGTTTCAAAGCTTTCAGCCAAGCGCTGCTGGCTTTCCGGTTTGACGCGCAGGCGGTCCAACACCACGTCGAAATCGTGTTTTTCGGTCTTTTTAAGCGGTGCGAGGTCGTCAATGTTGACCATCTCGCCATTAACGCGCAGTCGCACAAACCCTTGTGCCTGCAGGCTGGCGCATTCATCCTCGAAGCTGCCTTTGCGGGAACGCGCCAGGGGCGCCAGGATAGCCAGGCGTGTGTCGGGCGCCCAGCTAAGCACCTTGTCCACCATCTGGCTGACGCTTTGTGCTTCCAGCGGCAAGCCGTGCTCGGGGCAATAAGGCGTGCCGACCCGCGCGTACAATAGCCGCAGGTAGTCGTGGATTTCAGTAATGGTGCCCACGGTAGAGCGCGGGTTGTGCCCTGCCGATTTTTGTTCGATGGATATCGCGGGCGACAGCCCCTCAATCAGGTCGACATCGGGCTTATCCATAAGCTGCAGGAATTGCCGGGCGTAAGCCGAAAGGCTTTCTACGTAACGGCGCTGCCCCTCTGCATACAAGGTGTCGAATGCCAATGAAGACTTTCCAGAGCCGGATAGACCCGTTACCACCACCAGCTTGTGGCGTGGCAAATCCACAGAAATATTTTTAAGATTGTGCGTACGGGCGCCCCGGATGCGGATCGCTTCCATCGATTTCACTAAGTAAGGTCTTTCAAAGGCTAACTTGCTACTATAGCGCGCAGTGCCATTACGTGCGCCGGGCGGTTGGTCTGATTTGTTTTGATACAGCCCTCGCCGCGGCTTTTAATTTATTGAGTTCTCCATGAGCAGCCCTAGTACCCATCCAGGTAAATCGCCCCGGACCAAGCTTAAATTGACGCCTGTCGAGCGTCGCGCCAGTGTCACGCTTGCCTTGCTTTTTGCATCGCGCATGCTGGGCTTGTTTTTGCTTACACCCATATTCGCGGTAGCCGCACAGGCCATCCCCGGGGGCAATGATGCCGCCAAGGTCGGATTGGCTTTGGGGGCCTATGGTTTGACGCAGGCCATTCTGCAAATACCCCTGGGCATGGCGTCGGATCGCTTCGGGCGGCGGCCTGTCATTGTTTTCGGCATGTTGCTGTTTATTATCGGCGGCGTTGTCTGCGCGATGGCCAAAAACGTGGATTGGATTATCGTTGGCCGGGTGATTCAAGGCTTGGGGGCAGTTTCGGCGGCGATTACCGCCTGGGTGGCCGATGCCACGCGCCCGGAAGTGCGTACGCGAGCCATGGCGATGGTGGGCGGTTCTATAGGCATTTCATTTGCGGTATCGCTGGTGCTGTCGCCCATGCTGGTTGGTGAATTCGGCTTGTCGGGCCTGTTCTGGGCCATCAGCTTGCTGGGTTTTGTGTGCCTGCTGATTGCCGCGTTCGTTGTACCGGGCGTGCCTTTGGCCAAAACCCCCATTGTGCAGGCC
>DATJCP010000586.1:0-6948 GCA_035514715.1 Candidimonas sp. | reverse complement strand
AAGGCGGTTTTTTCGCCGCTGATGGCACGCACGCCAACCCCTTGCTCGATAGAGAAACTGCCGGTCTTGACGATGCCTTCTTCAAGGCTCCAGCCTTCGCTACGCGTATATTGAAAATACAGGTCGGCGTAATCGACCTTGTGGGTAAAAATTTCGCCCAGCGCGCGCGCCATGTCGGTTTCGCTTAACCCCCAGGGGTCGAGCAAAACCGATTTAGCGGTGGCTAGAGCATTAATAGCAGGATCAGCAAGTTTCATAAAGAAGTACCGTAGCAACGATTACATCGTTCGATGTTTCAGGGCGGGCAAGGATGCACGCACGTCGGACAAGCGCTGAAGGTTGATATCGCCAATGGCGAATCCGGGTCCTTCGGCAATACAGTCGACAACGTCGCCCCATGGGTCAATTAGAACAGAATGCCCCCAAGTGCGGCGGCCATTCTCGTGTTTGCCGCCCTGGGCGGACGCCAGGACATAGCATTGGTTTTCGATGGCACGGGCGCGCAGCAGAATTTCCCAGTGCGCGCTGCCAGTGGTATGGGTAAAGGCGGCCGGCAAGACGATAAGGTCAACCTCGCCCATGGCCCTGAAAAACTCAGGGAATCGAAGGTCGTAGCAAATGGAAAGGCCCACTTTGCCGAAAGGCGCCGTAAAAGTTTGCGGGGAATTTTCCCCCGGACGAATGGAAATGGACTCGTCGTACGATTCCTGGCCTTTATTGAAGCCGAACAAATGGATTTTGTCGTAGCGCGCCACTTGCTCGCCGGTCGGATCATAAACCAGCGATGCATTATAAATGCGGTTGGGATCGTCATTATCAAGCGGCAAAGTCCCGCCCACCAGCCAAATACCGTGCTGTTTGGCTTGGCGAGAAAGAAAGTCTTGAATGGGGCCGCTGCCAGGTATTTCTTTTATGGCTAGTTTATCGGAATCTTTACGCCCCATAAAACAAAAATACTCTGGCAGCACAATAAACTGGGCACCTGCCTGTACAGCCTGCGCTATCAGCGTTTCAGCGCTATGCAGATTTTCATCAAGCTGTGTCGACGAAACCGTTTGAATCGCCGCCACACGAAAGCCATTCTTTATTAAAGCCATATTATTTGCAAAAATTCACATTTAAATCGTCGAGTTAATATAAAAAATCAAGAACAACCATCATTATTGTTATTAAATATAAATCTGATACGTTAGAATCTGACTTGGCCTTGAATCCGCATTGATTTTTTTGCGGCAAGTACTTAAATGACTTACCACCCAGGAATAACAATGACTCGCGATACGTACTCTTCCCAGAAACAAAAAATTGAAAAAGAGATACTAAAGCTGCAAAAACAAGCCCAGGCACTACAAACAAAACAACGCGGGCCAGTCATTACTTCAATTATCCGCTCAATGCGTGAATACGATATCACGCCCGAAGAAATCGCCGAAGTATTCAACAAGAAAGCTACACGCGCACCCAACACGCGTAAAGCCGCTGCAAAACCCGCAACAGCAAAACGCCCCGTGGCGGCCAAATACCGCCATCCTCAAACCGGCGCCACCTGGACGGGCCGTGGCAAAGCACCGCGTTGGGTTACCACAGCCGAAGCCGAAGGCCAGAACCGCAACGATTTTCTAATCAAAGCGTAAACGGTTTCAACGGCCATATTCAAGGCGTGCGCTTGTAATTAACTTCCCGCACCTGGCCGTTATTACCCGGAAAGCCGTCAAATACAGCTTGAGCCAAATAAGGCACGGCCTGTGCCATATTATCGGAAGAGCTGACATTGACGGCAGTAGACCTATACACTTCGGCACCGTGGTTTTGGCTGTCCTTGATAATAACTGTCAAGGTATTTTTATAAACCTCGACAGGCACATTCTGATAGGCTGGCGTTATAAACATGCCGCCGCCCCAACCACCATACCCGCCATAATAGCCGCCGAACGCAGGGCCAAAACCCCAGCCGTCCATGTAGGGATCATACTGGCGCTGCACCCACACCTGACTGACCGGATTGTCGTAGCTGATGGCCACATCGAACCTGGCTGCCTGGCCTGAGTGCGCTTCCACCAAACCGGTTGGGCCGATGGCCGCCCGCACAGTGTCCGCCACCGACTGGAACTCAAGATTGTTGACCTGATTCGCGGAAGGAACGATGCGATACGATTGGCCCTGCGTATTGGCAGGCCATTTTTCGTAACTGGTAACGCGGGCCGACAGCGTTGAAGCACAACCCGTAACAAGCAAAAGGCTTGCTATTGCCATCCACATCCGCAATACCGACCCCTTATATAGACTTGCTTTACTTTGCATACATCCCCCTTGCTGCATTATTCACCATAATAAGACCACAACACCGGGCCAAAGGTTGCACTCTTCACTCAAAAACCGTAACGCAGCGCAAATACTACAATAGCCACATCATTGAATATCGAGCCCCCCGCCATGCGCACTGACATAGCCCCCACCATATCCCGCCACGACTACCAGCCGTATCCCTACCGTCTGCCGGAGGTCTCCCTCCTGTTCGAGCTGGAAGCCGCACAAACGCGAGTTTACTCACGGCTTACATTCGAGCGTGCGGGTGAAGGCAACCCACCCTTGATCCTGGATGGGCAAGAACTGGAACTGGTGTCGGTAGCGCTTGACGGCCAAACCCTGACGCCGGATCAATACCAGCTACAAGACGAAAAGCTGGTTCTATTTCCTACGACATCGAGCTTTGTCCTGGAAATCACCAGCCTGTGCAAACCCGAGCAAAACTCCAGCCTGATGGGGCTGTACGTATCGGGCGACAAATTGTTCACCCAATGCGAAGCCGAAGGCTTTCGCCGCATTACCTGGTTCCCGGACCGCCCTGATGTCATGTCCCGTTACCGGGTCACCTTGCGCGCGGACAAAAAGCACTACCCCTTGCTCCTGTCCAACGGCAACCGCCTCCAGGCCAGCGACCTGCCCGATGGCCGCCACGAAGCCGTATGGGAAGACCCGCACCCTAAACCCAGCTACTTGTTCGCCCTGGTGGCCGGCGATTTCGCCTGCCGCGAACAAACCATCCAAACAGCCAGCGGCCGCGATGCCTTGCTCCAAATATATAGCGACCGTGGCTCGGAAAACAAAACCGAATGGGCGCTGGATTGCCTGGTCAGATCCGTGAAATGGGACGAACAGCGGTTTGATCTGGAACTCGACCTGGACCGCTTCATGATTGTTGCCGCCAGAGACTTCAATATGGGCGCCATGGAAAACAAAGGTTTGAATGTTTTCAATTCCGCCTATGTCCTGGCCGACAAGGATTCCGCTACCGATCCGGCCTACCGCGCCATTGAAGCTGTTATTGGCCATGAATATTTTCATAATTGGACCGGCAACCGCGTTACCTGCCGCGACTGGTTCCAGCTGTCTTTGAAAGAAGGCCTGACGGTTTTCCGTGACCAGGAGTTTTCAGCCGACATGCTGGCGCAGGACTTGTCCGGACCAGAAGCCGCCAGCGCGCGCGCCGTCAAGCGTATCGACGACGTCAGCACCTTGCGCATTGCCCAGTTCCCCGAAGATGCAGGCCCCATGGCCCACCCGATACGCCCTGAAAGCTATCAGGAAATCGGCAACTTCTACACGGCAACCGTGTACGAAAAAGGGGCCGAAGTCATACGCATGCAGCATACGATACTGGGGGAAGAAGGCTTCCAGGCAGGCATGGATGAATACTTCCGCCGCCATGACGGCGCCGCCGTTACTTGCGATGATTTTGTCAGCGCCATGGAGTCCGTCTATGTGCAACAAAACCCAGGCAAGAACCTTGATACCTTTCGCCGCTGGTACAGCCAGGCCGGCACGCCCCGGGTCAAAGTCGAACTGGCCTATAACGCCGATACCAAAACATGTTCCATTACGCTGGGCCAGCATTGCGAACCGGTTGGCATAGAAAAGCTGCTATCGCCGCCGCTACCCAAGCCGCCGCTGCATATTCCTTTCGCGTTGGGCCTGCTGGATCAGCAAGGCAAGCCCCTGGGCATTGAATATAACGGCCAAACGCTGGACACCGTTTTGCTTGAGCTAACTGACGAACAGCGCACATGGGAATTCCACAATATTCCCGAAAAGCCCGTACCCTCGCTGCTACGTAATTTCTCAGCGCCTGTCATCGTCGATTTCGAAAGGCAAGACAGCGAGCTGGTGCTTTTGGCGCAACACGATACTGACCCTTTTGCACGCTGGGAAGCCGTCCAGGAATTGGCTACACGCCAACTCCTGGCCTTGATCCACGCATTTACCAATGAGCAACAGCCCAGCATCAGCCCTGCCCTAGTCGATACATGGCGCACGCTACTGCTCGACCAGCAACTTACCGCCGCCTACAAGACACGCATACTCAGTCAGCCGACCGAAAAAGAACTGCTGGAAAAAACCTCGCCCATGAATCCCGCCGCGGTCGTTCAGGCCAGCAGGTATTTGCGCGCCGAACTGGGCAAAGCCTTGGCGCACGAATGGCTGGAATGCTATCGGGAGTGCACCGATGCGGCAACGGCCTATCAACCAGATCCTCTTTCATCTGGGCGTAGATCATTGCGCAATCTGTCTCTGCAATACCTGATGGCCGGGGGTAACGACCAAGCCACAGACTTGGCAACAGCGCAGTATTACGACGCGCAGAACATGACGGACCGCATAGGCGGGCTTTTGGCGCTGGTAAATTTTGCAGCCCCTGCGGCAAGCGCTGTGGCGCTAAACCACTTCTACGAACAATGGCAGCAAGACCCGCTGATCATCGACAAATGGTTTGCATTGCAAGCGTCGGCCCCCAGCACCACGGTCGAAACCGTACGGGCCCTGATGCTGCACCCCGCATTTTCCTTGCGCAACCCCAATCGGGCCCGCTCACTGGTATTCCAGTTCTGCATGAATAATCTGCAAGGCGTACATTCCTCGCAAGGCTATGAATTCTGGGCCGAACAAGTTATTGCGCTGGACCAGCTGAACCCCGAAATTGCGGCGCGCCTGGCGCGGGCATTCGATAACTGGGCACGCTTTGCCGCCCCCTACCGTGAAGCCATGCGCAAGGCACTAGAGCATATACAGCAACACCCGTCACTATCGCGCAACGTAGCCGAAATCATTTCCAAGGCCTTGAAAATACAGCAGGAG
This sequence comes from Candidimonas sp., assembly GCA_035514715.1. Taxonomy (GTDB): domain Bacteria; phylum Pseudomonadota; class Gammaproteobacteria; order Burkholderiales; family Burkholderiaceae_B; genus Pollutimonas. Next base: position 1,815 of record DATJCP010000586.1, on the reverse strand, counting down.
TACAAATGAAGCATAAAACAACGCTAACGCAATATCTGGTTGAACAGCAAAGAAAAAAACAGGCCGTCTCAGCCGAGGTGCGCCTGCTTATTGAAACCGTGTCGCGCGCCTGCAAGGCAATCAGCCACGCCGTCAGCAAAGGCGCCTTGGGCGGCGTCCTGGGCAGCCTGGAAAGTGAAAACGTACAAGGTGAAGTGCAAAAGAAACTGGATGTCCTATCCAACGAGATTTTGCTCGAAGCCAATGAATGGGGCGGGCACCTTGCCGCGATGGCCTCTGAAGAAATGGAGACCATACATCGCATCCCCAACCGCTATCCCAAGGGCGAATACCTGCTGCTGTTCGATCCCCTGGACGGCTCATCCAATATCGATGTGAACGTCTCCATCGGCACCATATTTTCAGTGCTGCAAGCGCCGCACCACGCTTCGGGACGCGACGTCGATGAAAACGACTTTCTGCAGGCGGGTGTGCGCCAGGTTGCCGCAGGCTATGCCGTATACGGCCCCCAGACCATGCTGGTGCTGACTGTAGGCACAGGCGTAGTAGGCTTCACCCTGGATCGCGAGATGGGTTCGTGGGTGCTTACCCATGAAAACATCACCATTCCCGAGCACACAGCGGAATTCGCCATCAACATGTCGAACATGCGCCACTGGGAAGCACCAGTCAAACGCTATATTGACGACTGCCTGGCCGGCAAGACCGGCCCCTTGGGCAAAGACTACAACATGCGCTGGATCGCCTCTATGGTTGCCGATGTACACCGCATCCTGACACGCGGCGGCGTATTCATGTATCCACGCGATGAGCGCCCTTCAGGCAAGGCTGGCAAGTTGCGTTTGATGTACGAAGCCAATCCCATGAGCTTTATCGTCGAACAAGCAGGCGGCGCCGCCACCGACGGCAACCAGCGCATCCTGGACGTCCAGCCCACGGCATTGCACCAGCGCATAGGCGTTGTGCTGGGATCGAAGGAAGAAGTAGAACGAGTACAGCGCTACCACCAGGAAGCGCTGTAAGAGGCAGTTATTCCCGGCAAGGCGAACCAGCCTTGCCGGGTAAACATCAATCCAGCGTAAGTATTGTTGCGCCGGTTGTCTTGCGGCCTTGCAAGGCATCTTGTGCTTGACCCGCATCTTCCAGCGCAAAGCGCTGGCCGATAGTGATGCCGATTTTCTTTTTCGCCACCAGGCCGAAAAGTTCGTCGGATGCAGCCTGCATTTTTTCCAGCGTCGGTACATGCGTGCCCAACGTGGGGCGCGTAACATACAAAGAGCCCTTGCTGGCCAGCAAGCCCAGGTTCACGCCGTCAACAGAACCGGAAGCATTGCCAAAGCTGACCATCAGGCCGCGAGGCTCAAGGCAGTCTAGTGATGTGAGCCAGGTATCTTTGCCTACACCGTCGTACACAACTGGTACTTTCTTGCCCCCGGTCAGTTCATTGACACGTTCAACGACGTTTTCTTTGGAATAGTCGATGACTTCCCAGGCCCCATGGGCTTTGGCCAGTGCGGCTTTTTCGGGTGTGGAGGCGGTACCGATCAACTTGACCCCCAACGCCTTTGCCCATTGGCAAGCAATCAGGCCCACGCCGCCCGCTGCCGCATGGAACAAAATTGTTTCGCCCCCTTGCAAACGGTAGGTTTGGCGAAACAGATACTGCACCGTCAAGCCCTTGAGCATCAGTGCTGCGGCCTGCTCGAAATCCACCCCTTTAGGTATCTTGACGACGCGGTCGGCAGGCACATTGCGTGCTTAGCATAAGCACCTAAGGGGCTTTGACCATAGGCAACCCGATCACCCACTTTCAGA
>DATJCP010000585.1:0-4662 GCA_035514715.1 Candidimonas sp. | reverse complement strand
CGTTAAAAATATCGTGATCGTCCCACATCATGACCGTAGGAATGCGCGCCATGGCATCCGCCGCATCCCGATTGGGCTCTTTCCCAGCCCAGGGAAGGCGCGACTCAGGCAGCCACCGGCGACTGTACAAGCCAAAATAGTAATCCTCGATCTCTTTTTCCAGAGCCTTGCTGATAGGGAAAAAAAGCTGTTCCGGGCGTGATAAGCCAACCCAACTTTTAAGCGCTCCAATTTCTTCCCAAATGGAGTCGAAATAAATTTGATCCCCACCCATCAACAGCAAATGAAAGCGCTGCAGGCCATTATCATGCAGGCGCTCTTCGTGCCACAGCTGTTCTTTGTCGAGCTGGTAGTCGTCGGGGCGCAGCGTACTGTCGTGATTGCATAGCAAGTCAGACCACACCGCATTGGCCGGGCGCACAAGCTTGCGCATACTGCTCGGGTCCGAGAACCCGTTGCACGAAACATAAGCCATCCTAGGGGCATCCCCCTTGCCGGGAACGGTGAAATGCCAGGCGGCCTGCCCTTGGGCAAGACCAAACTCGACTTTGCGCTCTTTGGGGCCTATAGGGCAGCTTAGGTCATAACGCAGAAAGGTTTCTTTCTTGTGCTCAAGCAGCACGGTTGGTGCGCCGCAGTTGCGACCTTCTACCTTAAATTTCGGAATTTCGGCGCCCTTGGCAATACCGATCAGCGCCGTAACGCGCCATTGCCCTTTGCCGTCAATGCCACGAAAAGACAGTACAGGCCCCAAGGTAAAAATGTCTTTTGCCATTGCCGTCCCCTTCTTGTGCTTATTTTCATGGGCTTGCAAGGCTTGTGCGTCAGGCTCTGCAAGCGCTTGGGCTAAACTTAATCGAAACGGATTGATTGCGCAATCGATGAAAACTCGACTCGCTTCAGAGGCTGTCAAGCGATAAAGCACTAGTGGTATCCTGCCGGGTCTGTGTAAGTTATAGAGTCGACCATAAAAGCCATGAAACTCGCCACCTGGAATATCAACTCCCTCAAAGTACGACTGCCGCAAGTGCTGGACTGGCTCGAAGCCAATCCCATGGATGCCTTGTGCTTGCAAGAACTCAAGCTGCCTGATGAAAAGTTTCCGATTGAAGCCTTTACCGAGGTCGGTTACCAGGCAAGCTGGGCCGGGCAAAAAACCTATAACGGGGTCGCCATTATTACGCGCACGGGTGCGACAGACATACAACGCAACATACCAGCCTACGAAGACCATCAGCAGCGCATCATTGCCGTCACACTGCCCAGCCCCATAGGCGATATTCGGGTGATAAGCGCCTATTGCCCCAACGGCCAGTCACTGGACAGCGACAAATACCAATACAAGCTTGAATGGTTTCAGGCTTTGAATGCCTGGCTGCGCGACGAACTGCAGCGCTACCCTCGCCTGGCTATCTTGGGTGATTACAACGTCGCACCCAAAGACGAAGACGTGCACGACCCATCGAAATGGGTGGGAGACGTGCTGGTTTCAGAACCAGAGCGCACCGCGTTTGAATCTCTGCTTGGCCTTGGGCTTACCGATGCCTTCCGCGAATTTGAGCAAGACGAAAAATCCTTCACTTGGTGGGACTACCGTCGCTTTGCTTTCCGCCGCAACGCCGGCCTGCGCATAGACCATGTATTGCTGTCTGACACCCTGCGGCCCTATTGTTCCGCCTGTGTAATCGACAAAGCGCCACGTTCCAACGAGCAGCCTTCTGACCATACCCCCGTCATTGCAACGCTGAATTTCACACCGGCTGCCTAGCTTTTAAGAAAGCCATGTCAAAAAAAGCGAACAGGATGTCCATTTAGGCGCTGACCACCTATACTCCTGTTTCAACGTGGTATCGCCATTAACATTTCGACATTAAGTTAGTTCCTTCCGCTGTTAACGTAACAAAACTTGGATAACACAGGTTCTATAATGCTTCGAGTTCTCAGCTTGGGCCGCGCACGGCGAATTTCAGAGTATTTAAAAAACATCGCTCCCGGTGTGTTTTTTCAAGAACTCTATAACCGGCCTGGCACAATCGGCGCCATATGCCCCAGTTCCCGGTATCTGGCACGCCAAATGGCCCGGCAGATCCCGGCATCGGAAGATGGCCTCATTATCGAACTTGGCGCAGGCACAGGCGCCATCACCCGGGCCCTGCTTGACCATGGCATCGCCCCGGAACGCCTCAAAGTCATCGAATTCTCGAACCCTTTCGTACAGCGGCTGCGCCAGCGCTTTCCCCACGTCGACGTCGTGCATGGCAATGCCGCCGACTTGTGCACGCTGATCCCCCCAAATACGAAGATCAGGGCTATCGTATCCAGCCTTCCGTTGTGCTCTCTGCCTGAACCCATCACGCAAGCCATCTTGCAACAATGGCAGTTGTTGCTGCGAGACGGAGGCGTCGCTATTCAATTCACGTACAATCTACGTTTACCCAAGTGGCGCGGTCACCTGAAAGCGCACCAGACGCATTCAAAAGTCGTCTGGGCCAATTTGCCGCCTGCCAACATCACCACTTTTTCGTTCGCGCCAGTCGCTCCCCCAAAATCCGCACATGAATGTCTCTAGCCATATCGTTGAAACACTGGAACACGGCCTTGTGCTGGATGTTACGATTGAAGACCTGCAGTTTCGCGCCTACGTTGTTATTAGCGAACCCGACATCAACTTGGTAGCCGACTTCGTTCCCCGGGAACAATTCGAACAAGATGGCGACGTACATGTGGCGGCTATATACAGCCCCGAAGAAGTCCGCGATCAAATCCAAGACATTACGTTCAACATGAACCTGGGCGATGCAGCTGTATTCCTGTGCACCAGCCAGCAAGTCTACTCGGATGCCTTGGAAGAACTAGGGCAAAACCTGACTACCCAATAAACTGAGGCATAGTATTTGCTATCCTTACGTATCTTAATTGTTACCAATCAATAATCATGTCGTCCTATTCTGGCAATATTTTCATGGTGGTGGCGCCCAGCGGAGCCGGTAAATCCAGCTTGGTCAACGCCCTGCTGGCCGAAGATCCCACACTGGTCTTGTCCATTTCCTGCACCACGCGCGCTCCACGCCCCGGCGAACAGGCCGATAAACACTATCGTTTTGTCAGCACCGACGAATTCCTAGCCTTGCGCGATCAAAACGCCTTGCTCGAATGGGCTGAAGTCCATGGCAATTACTATGGCACGCCGCGTGACCGCATCGATGCCGCGCTCGAGCAAGGCAACGATGTGTTGCTGGAAATCGACTGGCAAGGCGCACGCCAGGTGCGCGAACACTATCCGCAAGCTATCGGCATCTTTATTCTGCCTCCGTCGATCGAAGCTCTCGAGTCGCGCCTGACCAAGCGCGGCCAGGATGCCCCACAGGTAATTTCCCGCCGGCTTCTTGCCGCGGGCGGTGAAATGTCGCACGCGTCAGAGTGTCAATATGTTATTATTAATCAAGAATTTAGCACCGCATTACTACAACTTGGGCAAATTGTTGCAGCAACCCGTTTGCGCTACGCCACTCAAGCCGTACGCAATGCCGATCTCTTTTCACAATTAGGTATCAGCAAGACTCTTGCCTGAGGCTCCCCCATCCCCTTTGTTTATAGGTTCACCATGGCCCGTATTACCGTCGAAGACTGCCTGGAAAAAATCCCCAATCGCTTCAACCTGACCCTGGCAGCCACTTATCGTGCGCGCGAACTGGCACAAGGCCACGAGCCACGCCTTGACAGCAAAGACAAACCCACCGTAACCGCATTGCGCGAAATCGCAGCTGGCGTTACCGGTCTGGAAATGCTGCGTAAAGTCCCAACCTGATTTCACGGGGCGAGGCTCATGGCGTTTACCAGTCTTCGTGGTGCTTCATCTGGGCTGCTCGCCGTCCTCAAGAAGGGCTCGCGCCTGCGCAGGGGCAAGCCCCGGAAAACACCTTCGGTTCCAAACGCCGAGACCCCGCCCAACACCATCGCTTCGCTGGCGCCTCTTACTGAACTTATCAGTCATTACGTCAGCCCAAAAGATATAGAACGCGTCAAAGAAGCCTATCGGTTTGCCGATCAGGCCCACTTGGGGCAATTCCGAGCCAGCGGCGAACCCTATATTTCCCACCCTATTGCGGTAACGGAAATCTGCGCCGGCTGGAAGCTCGATGCCGACTCGCTGATGGCTGCGCTATTGCACGACGTCATCGAAGACCAGGGTGTATCCAAGCAAGAATTGGCCGAGAAATTCGGCGCAGACGTCTCTGAAATCGTCGACGGCTTGTCCAAGCTTGATCGGCTCGAATTCGCCACCAAGGCCGAACAGCAGGCGGAAAGCTTTCGCAAGATGCTGCTCGCCATGGCGCGCGACGTACGCGTCATTCTTATCAAGCTGGCCGACCGCCTGCACAATATGCGCACGCTGGGCGCGGTTAGTCCTGAAAAGCGCCGTCGCATCGCCCGCGAAACGCTCGATATCTACACCCCCATTGCACATCGCCTGGGCCTGAACGCCTTATTCCGCGAACTGCAAGACCTTTGCTTCCAGGCCATACACCCCAATCGCTATCAGGTGCTGCATAAAGCCATGCTTGCTGCGCGCGGCAACCGTCGCGAAGTGCTGGGCAAAATCTCCGATGCCGTGCGCGTTGCATTGCCGGCCGCGGGTATCGAAGCAGAAGTCAGCGGCCG
>DATJCP010000584.1:0-4339 GCA_035514715.1 Candidimonas sp. | reverse complement strand
TAATAATCAAGGCCGCGCACCAAGCGCGGGTTCAGACGGTAATCGATGCCGGCATCGCGCAAGCGTTCACACACGCCTTCGAAATGCTCTAGCGACTCGCTGCCCAGGAAATCGAACAAACGTGGCGCATTATCGGCCATTTCCTGCATGGCGGGGTTTTTCGTATCCAGCACACGCAAAGGATTGGTATACATGCGCCGCTTGGCTTCGTCATCGAGCACATCTTTGTGCTGCTCCAGGTACTGGATAAGCGCGGCGCGATGCGCGGCGCGTTCTTCACCCTGGCCCAGCGAATTCAATTCCAACCGGATATCGTTCAAGCCCAGCGTCTTCCACAACCGGGACAACATCACGATCAGTTCGGCATCGACATCAGGGCCGGCAAAGCCCAGCGCTTCAACGTCGATTTGGTGAAACTGGCGATACCGCCCGCGCTGCGGCTTTTCGTGACGAAACACCGGCCCCATGGCGTACACCCGATGCGGCCGGTCGTACAGCATGTTGTGCTCTATCGTGGCCCGCACCATGCCCGCCGTAAATTCAGGGCGCATAGTCAACTGTTCGTTATTGAGCGCATCGACAAATGTGTACATTTCCTTTTCGACGATGTCGGTGACTTCGCCTATGCCGCGCGTAAACAGCCGGGTATGCTCAAGGATAGGCGTGCGCATATTGCGGTAGCCATAACTGGCCAGCCAATCGCGCACTGTTGCCTCGAGACTTTCCCACTGGCCGCTGGTATCGGGTAATACATCTTTCATGCCGGTCAGGGCACGGACCTTTTGAAACGACTGCGTCATAAAATTATTGCTTTCCCGCGGGCTAGCCCCGCCCCTTGTAGTTATCCGAATGGACGGCGCCGTAGCGGCGCTCGACATACTGTTCGACAATAGCCTGGAATTCCTGGGCGATGGCATCGCCCTTTAGCGTAACGGTGCGCTCGCCATCCACAAACACCGGCGCCGACGGAATTTCGCCAGTACCCGGCAAGCTAATGCCGATATCGGCATGGCGGCTTTCACCGGGGCCGTTCACCACACAGCCCATTACGGCGACATTCATGGTTTCGACACCGGGATAACGGCTTTTCCATATCGGCATTTGATCCCGTAAATACGTTTGTATGCTGTCGGCCAGTTCCTGGAACACCGTGCTGCTGGTACGCCCGCAACCCGGGCATGCTACCACCATGGGCGTAAATGCGCGCAGGCCCATGGTTTGCAGGATTTCCTGGGCAACAACCACTTCGCGCCGGCGGTCGCCACCCGGTTCAGGAGTAAGCGAAATGCGTATGGTGTCGCCAATACCCTGCTGCAGCAGCACGGACAGCGCCGCCGTGGATGCCACGATGCCTTTGCTGCCCATACCGGCTTCGGTCAGCCCCAGATGCAAAGGATAATCGCAGCGAGATGAAAGGTCTTGGTAGACGGTGATCAAATCCTGAACATGGCTGACTTTGCATGACAGTACGATGGCATTAGGCGACAGGCCGAGCTCTTCGGCGCGCTGCGCATTGGTGATGGCCGACACAACCAAGGCCTCGCGCATAACGGCCTGGGCTGTCCAGGGTTGTGCGCGTTTGCTGTTGTCGTCCATCATGCGGGCCAGCAGCTCGTGATCGAGACTGCCCCAGTTCACACCTATGCGCACCGGCTTTTCATAGCGGCACGCCACTTCTATCATTTGGGCGAAATTGTCGTCGCGCTTTTTCCCGCCGCCCATGTTGCCCGGATTGATCCGGTACTTGGACAGCGCCTGCGCGCACTCGGGAAACTGCGCCAGCAGCTTATGCCCGTTGTAATGAAAATCGCCCACCAGCGGCACCGACACATTCATGCGGTCAAGCTGTTCGCGTATGGCGGGCACTTCACGCGCGGCCTCGGGCGTATTAACTGTAATGCGCACAAGTTCGGAGCCCGCCAGAGCCAGCTCTTTGACCTGGATAGCAGTTGCGATGGCGTCGGCCGTATCGGTGTTGGTCATGGACTGCACCACAACCGGCGCATTACCGCCGATCTGCACCGATTTATCGCCCCAGCCAACTAACGCCGGACGAGTGGGACGCCGCCCTGCGGCGCCTACAGACAAAGGATTACTGCCTGGTTGGTAATTCATTTTTGCAAGGATTTCAGCCAGTCAAAGACGAGCCACGAATCCGGCACCCAGCCGCGTTCGATGGCGTAAAAGCCGGCGACAAACAAAAGGACAAGAATGACGATCAGCCAGCCCCACGGGCGATGCGCCGGTTCGCTCTGCTGCGCATCGGCGGGCCCAAGCGAATCAACACGAGAGATGGCTACCGGCTTGGCTGCGGTAGGACCCACCTGGTTATCGAGCATGGTCAACAAAGCGTCGACATCGGCTTCCAGGAAGCGGCCGTAGTTTTTTACAAAACCGCGCAGGGAAACCCCTGTAGGAAGACGATCCCATTGCTCGGTTTCCAGCGCATCAAGTTGGCGGCTGGTGAACTTCAAGCGAGCGGAGACTTCTCCGGGGGACAAACGCTTGGCTTCGCGCAAACCGCGCAGCGCGGCGCCCACACCCGCTGGGAGGGACGCTGGCGCCACGATTTCGAGCCGGGCTTCTTTCAATAAAGGTTGGGTCATCCACGTTCCTGTTTGATAGCGATGATCGCGCGGTCAGGCAGACGTTCATTGATACGCGTACGATCCTTGACGTCGCCTGCCAACTGCCCACAGGCAGCCGCAATGTCGTCGCCGCGGGTTTTGCGCACGGTTGTCACCAAGCCGGCATCCATGAGGCGCTGGGCAAACAAACGCACACGGGCAGCGGGTGAACGCTTCAGGCCTGACTGCGGAAAAGGATTGAACGGAATCAAATTGAACTTGCAACGCACCTGCTGTGCAATAGCGATCAATTCGCGTGCATGCTGATCGGTGTCGTTGACGCCATCGAGCATGATGTATTCAAAAGTGATGAAGTCGCGCGGCGCGTATTCAAGATACCGGTTGCAGGCGGCCAGGAGTTCGGCCAAGGGATGCTTGCGGTTCAGGGGTACGAGCTTGTCGCGCAGGGCGTCGTTGGGGGCATGAAGCGATACCGCCAAAGCCACCGGGCAATCTTTGCCTAGGCGGTCCATCATGGGCACGACGCCCGATGTGGACACGGTGACGCGGCGACGCGACAAGCCATAGGCGTTATCGTCCAGCATAAGCCGCAAGGCGCCCAGCACCTGGTCATAATTGAGCAATGGTTCGCCCATGCCCATCATGACCACATTGCTGATGACGCGCCCCGATTCGGGCGTTGCCACACCGTCTTCGCCAATGCGGGCGCTTTGCAGGTCGGCCTGCAAAACCCGCTTGGCATGCCAAAGCTGGCCAATGATTTCAGCCGTTGTCAGGTTGCGATTGAAGCCCTGGTAGCCCGTGGAACAAAACGGGCAAGCCACGGTACATCCAGCCTGGCTGGAAATACACAAGGTGCCGCGGTCGTCTTCGGGTATGAATACCGTTTCGACGGCGTTGTTCTTGCCCACATCGAAAAGCCACTTTCGCGTACCGTCGGTAGAGCGCTGTTCGATTGATACGGCGGGCGCATGAATCGAACAGTGCTCTGTAAGCTGTTGGCGAAATTCACGCGCCAGGTCCGTCATGTCGTCGAACGAATCCACCCCGCGCTGGTGTACCCAGCGCTGCAGCTGTTTGGCCCGGAAAGGCTTACCCCCCCACTGCCCGACCAGGTCGGTAAGCGCGGCGGTATCGAGGCCCAGGAGATTGATGGATTCAGTAGATGACATAAACTTTGGCGCAGTGAATAACGCGTTATCGCCAGGGATTAACGGCTGTGGATGTTGCTTTCTGGGAAGAAGAAAGCGATTTCGACCGCAGCGGTTTCGGCGGCGTCGGAACCGTGAACGGCATTGGCGTCGATGCTGTCGGCGAAGTCGGCGCGGATAGTGCCGGCTTCAGCTTTCTTAGGATCGGTAGCGCCCATCAGGTCGCGGTTTTTCAGGATGGCGTTTTCGCCTTCGAGCACTTGCACGAACACAGGACCCGAAACCATGAAATCAACCAAATCTTTCTAGAAAGGACGCTCTTTGTGCACAGCGTAGAAACGCTCTGCATCTTGGCGCGAAAGCTGCTGCAAACGGGCAGCGATGACTTTCAGGTTGGCTTGCTCGAAACGGGCGACGATTTGGCCGATTACGTTCTTGGCGACGGCGTCGGGTTTGATGATGGAAAGGGTGCGTTCAATAGCCATGTAAGATCCAAAGAATAGAGAGTGGTTCTTGCCTTTTGCCTGCGCGCCAGCCCCTCGGGGCGCCATGCGCAGTAGTCAAAACAACAAAAAACCAGGTTGCAAAAACGGTTTTCTT
>DATJCP010000583.1:0-3011 GCA_035514715.1 Candidimonas sp. | reverse complement strand
AGCGACTTTCGGGGCGCCCGGCATAGGGGCCGAGCGGGCCGCAGGCGAAGGGAAGCCCGAACGGGCTGGACGAGCCGGGCCACGCGTGTTCGGCGCCGAAGGGCGACGAACGAAGGCAACGAGGAGCGCAACACCGCCTCCCAGGACCTGACGCGTGGTTTAAGAAAGGAACACCATGGTCAATGACGCTAACACGCAGATCAAGAAAGAAGCGCCAAAACCTAACGCATGAGAATCAAGAGCTATTTTCTAACGAATGCCAAGAGCCATTCCCAGCACTCGTCTAGAACCATCACTCAATCAGGCAAGCCTATTAATCCTCGCTGCCAGTCCCCATTTCACCCGCTGCAGGACGAACGCCACGAGTTTGGCTTAAGCGTTCCAGATAAGCTGCATCAATGTCGCCCGTCACATAGCGCCCGTTAAAACACGAAGACTCGAAGTCTTTCATGGCCGCAGGATTCAGATCCCGGATCGATTGCTCCAAGTCCGACAGCTCCTGGTAAACCAAACCATCAGCGCCAATTTCGTGAGCTACCTGCTCCGTGTCGCGCCCCGTGGCGATCAGCTCGGTTTGTGTAGGCATATCGATGCCGTATACGTTAGGAAAACGCACCGCTGGCGCGGCAGAAGCGAAATAGACTTTGTTGGCGCCGGCAGCGCGTGCCATGTCGACGATTTCGCGGCTGGTCGTACCGCGAACGATGGAGTCGTCAACCAGCAACACATTCTTGCCGCGGAACTCCATGTCGATGGCGCTCAGCTTTTGGCGCACCGACTTCTTGCGCACAGCCTGGCCAGGCATAATAAATGTACGCCCGATATAGCGGTTTTTGATGAAGCCTTCACGGTAGCTCAGGTCCAGGCGGGCAGCCAATTGCATGGCCGATGGCCGGGATGAATCGGGAATCGGCATGACTACGTCGATCTCGCCCAAACGCAGGGTCTTGGCAACGTTGTCGCCAAGATATTCGCCCATATTCAAACGGGCGTCGTAGATGGAAACGCCATCCATCCTCGAATCAGGGCGGGCAAAGTAAACGTATTCGAATACGCAAGGTGTCAAGGCTGGATTTTCGGCGCATTGGCGGCTGACGATGTTGCCGTCAAGATCGATGAATATGGCTTCGCCCGGCGCGATGTCGCGCTCTAGTGTGAAGCCGCAACCTGTCAGGGCCACAGATTCCGAAGCCACCATCCATTCAGTGCGGTTGCCGGTCTTGATCGAGCCCAGGCACAAGGGACGTATGCCATAGGGATCGCGAAAGGCAACCATGCCATAGTTCGCGATTTGGGCAATGACTGCATAGGCGCCTTTCGCGCGCCTGTGTACTGATGACACCGCAGTAAAGATGGCGTTTTCGTCCAGCGAACCGCCATTAGCCGCCAACTGAAGCTCGTGCGCAAAGACGTTGAGCAGAACTTCCGAATCAGAATTGGTATTGATATGGCGCCGATCCACATTGAAAAGCGCTTCCCGCAGTTCGCGCCAGTTGGTCAGGTTGCCGTTATGGACGAAGGTAATGCCAAAAGGTGCATTTACATAGAATGGCTGCGCTTCATCTACGCTGTCGCTGGAGCCCGCCGTAGGATAACGCACCTGCCCCAGGCCGCTATTGCCGGGCAAGGAGCGCATGTTGCGGGTACGAAATACGTCTCGTACCAGGCCATGGGCCTTGTGCATATTGAAGAACTGCTCGTGCGAAGTGGCAATTCCTGCAGCATCCTGACCGCGATGCTGCAGCAACAGCAAACTATCGTAAATCAATTGATTTACTGGGCTGGATCCTGCGACCCCAACTATTCCACACATTATTTATATTCCTGTGATTGCAATCAATACGGTAACCAAGATGACAGGGACGGCGGCAGCAAAAGCTTGACTTGCTGTATGCCTTGCACTGTTGCGCCCGATAGTTTGGCGTCTTGCCACCAGGACTCTTTGGGCAGCTCGGTATAGCCGGCCAGGCTTACCAACACCAACACCACCAGCGCCCCGCGCAATAAACCAAACAAGCCGCCCAGGCCATGATCAGCCGGCGTCAGACCGGTTTTTTTGATCAGCGTGGCCAATGTGATGTTCACCAGCCCCACAAGCAACAGCACAATGATGAACACGGCGCCATAGGCAACTGCGGTGCGCAGCAGAGAATTATCAATATAAACGGCCAGCCAGGTGGATACGACGGGACCCCACCATATGCCAGCTAGAAAGGCGACGACATAAGCGATAAGAGAAAGGACTTCCTTGACAAGGCCGCGCATCAGCCCAAGCAGTGCCGACACTCCAAGGATGGCCAGCACGATATAGTCGAAACTTGTCACTTAGTAGCAATGAATCCGTTGTCGTAACCCAGTGCGCGCAGGCGGGCTTGAGCGGCTTGCGCTGCGTCTCGGGTTGGGAATGGGCCGACACGCAGTCTGTAGGTGGTTTTACCCCCTGTAGCCGCATTTTCCACATAGGCGTTGGTTACACCCGAGGATACCAGGCGATCGCGTCTTGCCTGGGCGTCTTTGTCGTTGGTGTAAGCCGCAATCTGCAGAATGAAATTGCCTTTGCTTGCAGGGGCGGCAGCCTTCTTTTCAGGGCTGCGACCTTCAAGCAAAGCCATCGCTACCGAACCGTCGTCGGTGCGATCGGCGGCAGGCTTGGAATCGGGTTTGGCTGCGGGCTTTTCAACTGGTTTCGGTTTGGGCTTGGGTTCAACAACTGGTTCCGGTACATGTGCAGGCTGCGATGGCTCGACGTTGCTGGCCATTCCGGAATTAGGCGCTGTTGATGGGCTAGTAGCGTTACCCGTATTGCCTGCAAGCGAATCCGCCGCCCCTGCTTCCGAGCCGGTTGAAAGACTGCCGGACGCTGTCGTATCGGGTTGTACCGGCACTTGAGCTTCGTTAACGTCGGGCGTTACAGGCGGAACAATCGCGGGCACTACAACCGGAGTGCTGACCTGCTCTGGCGGCACGGATGAATCGAATAGCATCGGAACAACGATGACAGCAGCCAGCAC
>DATJCP010000582.1:0-1681 GCA_035514715.1 Candidimonas sp. | reverse complement strand
CGCCAATAGGCCCCGGCCACTTTCATCAGCTTGAACACCTTCAGGTGACCAGTAGAGGGTACGTGCGGCCCGCGACACAAATCGATGAAATCGCCTTCGCGATATAGGCTGATAGGCTCATTGGATGGAATGGACGCAATGATTTCCGCCTTGTAATGCTCGCCTATTCCTTTGAAATAGGCCACGGCATCATCGCGCATCCATTCTTCGCGCGTTACCACTTCGTTTTTCTTGGCCAGCTCGGCCATTTTCTTTTCGATGGCAACCAAGTCTTCAGGCGTAAACGGGCGCTTGTACGAAAAATCGTAATAAAAGCCGTTTTCAATGACCGGACCTATCGTGACCTGCGCATCGGGGAAAAGCGACTTGACGGCATATGCCAGCAAGTGAGCCGTTGAGTGGCGAATCAAATCCAGGCCGTCGGCATCCTTGGCTGTGATAATGGCCAAGTGCGCATCCTGCTCCAGCACGTAGCTAGTATCGACCAGCTTGGGTTCAGCACCATCTACCGTGACACGCCCGCCCAGCGCTGCGCGCCCCAACCCGGTACCTATCGAGTGGGCGATATCGTTGACCGACACTGGGCCGGGAAACTCGCGCTGCGAGCCGTCAGGCAAGGTAATTTGAACCATAAGATGTCCTGAAAATGCAAAAACGCGGCATAGGCCGCGTTTTGAGGTTTTTGATTTGCTTTAGGCTGAACAATACGCGGCGACAGCTAAACACAACAGGTCGTAGTTCGCGTAGTGCTAAAGCTCATAGAAATCAAAAATAAGTAATGTAATCGTTGTCTTAGTGTAACACCTTGGAGCCAGAAAGCTTTACACAAGGCACAAAAACGGGCATTACACGCCAATTGCAAAGCAGTCTGTTGTGAAAATGCAAAAAGAGCCCCCTGGCTTGCGCTGAAGAGCGCACGATCAAGCAAATGAATGCAAAGCGAGGATTGCGCCTTCAGACATAGGCCGCTACAGAACGCTGACCCACACTATCGGGCAACAGGCTTGCCGCGGCTTCGTCAAGAATGATCTTTACCCGAGGATGCCGTTTCAGCACAGTAAAAGGAATGGCCTCGGTAACGTCGTTTTGATAGTACTCGGCCAGGATGGGCGCTTTGCCCTCCCCCGTTGCAATCAACAGTATCTCGCGCGCATCCATGATGTCCTGCATACCCATAGTGATGGCAGAAGCCGGAACAATTGCATTTTCAGCAAAGAATCGGCTGTTATCCATGCGCGTGCGCTCGGAAAGCTGCACAACATGGCAGCGGCTGCCGAAAGCCGTACCAGGCTCGTTAAACGCAATATGCCCATTCCCGCCTACACCCAGCAACTGCAGGTCTATACCGCCGTGCCGACGCATCCTGGCTGAATAATCAAGACAGTGCTCTTCCAGATTCTGGGCCTGTCCATCCGGAAGGTGGTTCCGGGACTTATCGAACCCCAAGTGACTGAACAGGTGCTGATGCATATAGGCTGCATAGCTTTTCGGATGATCGGCGCTCAACCCTACGTATTCGTCCAGATTGAAGGAAGTCAGCCGGGATACATCGAGACTATGTTCACGCGCCTGCTCGACAAAGCGCGCATAAATCGGCTCCATGGTGCCACCCGTAGCTACGCCCAGGACGACCTCGGGCTTGCTTTTGATCTTGTCAACCAACGCAGTGCTGACGTATTCG
>DATJCP010000581.1:0-3309 GCA_035514715.1 Candidimonas sp. | reverse complement strand
TCGCGCCCCATGGCGGAAGCAATGCGCAGCGCGAAGCATTTTTTTCCCAGCAGCGCGTTGCCGCCATAACCCGAGCCAAACGACCAGATCTCGCGATCCTCGGGATAATGCACAATATATTTGGTGTCGTTGCAAGGCCAGGCAACATCGGCCTGCCCCGCAGACAGCGGCATGCCTACCGAATGCACACAAGGCACGAAATCGCCATCTGTTCCCAACACGTCATACACCTTGCTGCCCATGCGCGTCATCAGGCGCATATTGACGACAACATAGGGCGAATCGGAAAGCTCTACACCGATATGCGCAATGGGCGAACCCAGCGGCCCCATGGAAAAGGGAATGACATACATGGTGCGCCCGCGCATGCAGCCCGCAAATAGGCCTTCCAGCGTTTTTCGCATCTCGGCCGGCTCGGTCCAGTTATTGGTGGGGCCGGCATCTTCCTTTTTGGCTGAACAGATAAAGGTACGGTCTTCCACCCGCGCCACATCGCTGGGATTGGACCAGGCCAAGTAGGAATTAGGCCGCTTTTCCGGGTTCAAGCGGCGCAGGGTGCCGGCCTTGACCATCAGTTCGCACAGCCTGTCGTATTCTTCCTGGGAACCATCGCACCACTCAATACGGTCCGGCTGGGTCAGAGCGGCTACCTCTTCCACCCATGCTTTGAGCTTGGCATGGCGCACTTCGGCGGGGGCATTCAGGGCTACAGGCGATTTTTGGCGAGCTACAGTGGTCATTGGAACCGGTCTCCGTTAAGTGCACAGGCCATTCTATAGCCTATCTTCGCCCTCGTCTGCTAGTACGTTCAGGTTAAGGCTTGCGCACCTCATCATGCACCTGCATAACCCAGAAGCTACAAAAATAGAACGCTGAATATAAATAACGCCTAATAGCCAAGCAATCGCTTCATATCTATCATTTCACTTGCCAATATGAATTCATTAACGTATCGGTTTACCACCCTCATAGGTATCACGCCACATAACCTAAGGAAATCCTCATGACCAAGCCGAATACCAAATACACTCGCCTAGACAAGAACGACGTCGCTGTACTGCTGGTAGACCATCAAACCGGCCTGCTGTCCCTAGTGCGGGATATTGACCCTGACAAATTCAAGAACAACGTACTGGCGCTCGCCGATATTGCCAGCTACTTCAAGCTGCCGACCATTCTGACCACCAGCTTCGAAGAAGGCCCGAACGGCCCGCTCGTTCCCGAACTAAAGGCGCAGTTTCCTGATGCGCCCTACATCGCACGGCCCGGCCAAATCAATGCCTGGGACAATGAAGCGTTTGTGAAGGCAATCAAGGCCACCGGCAAGAAGCAACTGCTAATCGCTGGTGTCGTGACCGAAGTCTGCGTAGCATTCCCGGCGCTGTCCGCGATCGAAGAAGGCTTCGATGTTTTCGTCGTGACAGATGCCTCTGGCACCTTCAATGAGATGACGCGCCAGGCTGCATGGGATCGTATGTCTGCCGCCGGAGCGCAATTGATGAGCTGGTTCGGCGTGGCGTGCGAACTCCATCGTGACTGGCGAAATGACGTGGAAGGCCTGGGCGCGCTGTTCTCCAATCACATCCCAGACTATCGCAACCTGATTACCAGCCACACCCAACTGACCAAAGGAAAATAACAAGTAGTTTTCCTATCCTGCTTACTGCCTAAAGCAAAAAACCCTGCAAGCCATTGGGCTTACAGGGTTTTATTTGTTCTTGGCGGACAGAGGGGGATTCGAACCCCCGATACGCTATAAACGTATACACGCTTTCCAGGCGTGCGCCTTCAACCGCTCGGCCACCTGTCCTAATTCCTGCTTTCATTATTACGAAAGCGAAGTCCGCTATTCTAACAGAATCTTGCGACTATGGTTTTTTGACAAGAAAATCCCAGTCAAAACTAACCAATATGCTGTAAGCCGACCATACGCTCTACATACCGGGCGATCATATCTATCTCCAAATTGACCTTCGCTCCGGCCTTAAGATGCTTGAGCGTCGTGACCTCTACAGTATGCGGGATCAGGTTGATACGGATTTCACACCCGGCCTCGTGATCATCAACCTGGTTAACGGTAAGACTGACACCGTTAACGGTAATAGAACCCTTGTACGCCAGGTACTTGGCAAGGTTGGCTGGCACGTTGATGCGCAAGTCCCAGGACTCGCCCACAGGCTCGAAACGCGTAACCTCGCCCAAGCCATCGACATGACCAGACACCAGGTGGCCGTCCAACGAATCACCCATGCGCAAGGCATGCTCCAGGTTGACCGCACCCGCAGCATCCAGCCCAGCTGTGCAATTCAGGCTTTCGCGTGAAACGTCGACGCTAAAACTATCCGGCGCCAGCTCGACAACCGTCATGCATGCGCCCTGTATGGCGATAGAGTCGCCAAGCTTGGTCGAATCGCGCAGGAAGTCGTTAACCTGAATTACTAGGCGAACACCTGAATCCTGCCCCCGATTGAATGGGGATACACGTACGATTTCGCCTATTGCGGCGACGATGCCTGTAAACATTGATAATCTCTCTTTGTTAGCGCTATGCCGAAGCATTCTACCCAATTTCGGGGGGCTGAACAGTTTGCAGCAAGGCCTTCCAACGCTCTATATGGCGCGCCCGCAAACGCAAGTCGGGCGAAACGCTTTGCATATCGACAAACTCGAAACGCTGGGCTTGCCCGAGGTTTTCCAACGCATCCATACGGACCATACCCAGGCCATCGCCCAATAGTACCGGCGCGGTATAAACCAGCAGTTCGTCGACGCACTGCGCCTGCAGCAAAGCCCCGCTCAGCCTGGAGCCAGCTTCGACATGAACTTCGTTGACGTTGTGCTCGCCCAACCAGCGCATAACGGACGGCAAGTCGACACGCTGCCCGCACGTGGGCATGGCTATCACATCCACATTGCGCTCGGCCAGGCGCGCGGCCTTGCCTGCATCGATTTGGCTACTGAAAACCCATACCTTGGAACCATCGAAAATACGGGCGTTTTCATCGATCTCCAGCCGTGTATCGATAATGGCTTTGATCGGTGGGCGTGCTGTTTCGACGTGGCGTACATTCAATTGCGGATCATCGGCCTTTACCGTACCGGCGCCAGTCAGCACAACACAACTGCGGGCGCGCCAATGATGCCCGTCGGCACGCGCAGCCGGACCCGTGATCCATTGCGATTCGCCGTTGCTTAATGCAATGCGCCCATCCAGCGATGCCGCCAGCTTCAACCACACCCAGGGCGTTTTACGGGTCATGCGCGCAACAAAGCCCGGATTGATCGCCAAGGCTTCCGGCGTGCAAACCT
>DATJCP010000580.1:0-3691 GCA_035514715.1 Candidimonas sp. | reverse complement strand
TTTTGCACCTGCAGGAAACTGTCGATCCCGGTTTCATAGCGCAGTGTAGCCAACTTCAAGGTTTCGGATGCCGAAGCTTCCAAGGAACGCAGTGCGTCCAATTGGCTGCCATAGGTCTCTTCACCAGCCAGGGCATCAGCGACCTCCCGGAAGGCCGTTTGGATGGCCTTTTCGTATTGCGACACCGCAATGTTTTTACGCGCTTTGGCCAGGTCGAGGTTGCCCATGACCCCACCCGAAAATATCGGCATCTGGATTTGCGGGGAAAATTGCCAGAAACGATTGCCGCTGCTGAACAAGCCGCCCAGCTGTGGACTGGCAAAGCCCAACAGGCCCGTAATGGAAATATTGGGGAAGAAGGCTGCGCGTGCCGCGCCGATATTGGCATTCGCCGACAGCAGTACGTTTTCTGCGCCCATGATGTCAGGGCGCCGCTCCAGCAAATCGGAAGGCAAGCCTACGGGAATGACGGCCAGCACTTGATCGCGTCCAAATACGGCTGCAGGCGGAAGATCAGCCGGGACTTCAGTGCCCAGCAACAAATGCAATGCATTCTGGGCCTGTGCCTGAGCGCGTTGAAGACTTGCACGATCTGCCCGCACAGAGTCCAATTGCGACTTGGCTTGGCTTAGATCCAGCGCCGATGCCACGCCTGCTTCAAAGCGGGCATTGGCCAAGGCATAGGTATTCTGGCGCGACTGCAATGTTTTTTCCGCCAGCATTTCCAACTGCTGGGCAGTACGCAAACGGAAATAGGCCTCGGCCACTTGTGCTACCAAATTGATATGCACCGTGCGGCTGGCTTGTTCAGTAGCGAGGTATTGCTGATAAGCCGCTTCAGATAGGTTTTTTACCCGCCCGAAAAAATCCAGCTCGAAAGAAGTCATGCCCACGCCGGCCTGATAATAACGTGACACGCTTGGGGAGTCAGGGCCGTTGGCACGCACGTCCGGAGGATTGCGCGTAATTTGAGCATTTCCGCCGATACCAAGCGTGGGTAGACGGTCACTCTGGACTATGCCGTACTGTGCCCTGGCCTCTTGTATGCGCTCAACTGCAATGCGCATATCGCGGTTGTTTTCCAGTGACAAAGCAATCAGCGCCCTGAGCTGCGGATCGCGGAAAAACTCGCTCCAGCCAAGGTCGGCGCTATAGCCGACGTTAGTTGCTTGAGCGCCTGCATTGTTGCTTTGCCAAGGATACTGCACAGGGACAGGTGCCGCGGGACGTTCGTACTTGGGAGCCAACGAACACCCGGCAAGCGCCAGCGTAATCATTACCGGCAGCGCTGCCCGTTTAAAAATACCTTGGCTCATGCTTGCCCCCCTTCTTCTTTAGGGGAGTGATCCGCTTCATGGGCAGCATCATGATGGACGCTGGTCAATGGCGCATGAGCGCCCAAAAGCTTAGGCTTGGTTTTGAACAATGTTAATACCACGACAAAGAAGGTAGGAACGAAGACCATGGCCAGGGGCGTAGCCGCAAGCATACCGCCCAGCACACCCAATCCAACCGCATTCTGGCTGGCCGCGCCTGCGCCCGTGGCGATAGCCAGCGGCACAACACCAAGGATAAAGGCGAACGAAGTCATCAAAATAGGCCTGAAGCGCAAACGTGCCGCTTCAACAGTGGCGTCAATAATGCTTCCGCCCTGGGCGTAAGTGTCTTTCGCAAACTCCACGATAAGAATGGCGTTTTTCGCCGCCAGCCCGATCACGGTAATCATCCCGACCTGGAAGTACACGTCATTGGACATACCCAATGCCGACACCAGGCCGACTGCGCCCAGCATACCCAGCGGAACCATCAGCATGACCGACAGCGGAATCGCCCAGCTTTCATACAGCGCGGCAAGCAGCATGAAGACGACCAGCATGGCCAGCCCCATGAGAACAATTGATTGGCTGCCAGCCTGTTTTTCCTGGTAGGAAAGACCAGTCCATTCATAACCGAAACCCTGCGGCAACTTAGCAACCATCTCTTCCATGGCAGCCATTGCCTGGCCCGTGGAATAGCCGGGAGCAGCGGAGCCGCCCAAGCGAATGGATTCGTAGCTGTTATAGCGAACCACCTGAACCGGACCTTGCTGCCAGTCTATCTTTACAAATGACGACAAGGGCACCATTTCGCCATTGCTGTTGCGAGCATTGAGCTTCATGATGTCGTCGCCAGTCATGCGGTGCGTCTGTTCAGCTTGCACCCACACGTTCTGCATCCACCCCATATTCGGGAACTTGGCCACATAAGCCGAGCCCAAAGATGTTGAAATAAGCGTAGCGACTTCGCTGAAATCGACACCCAGGGCTGCTGCCTTTTCACGATCTATGGTCAGCTTTAACTGAGAGCCCGGCCCCAAGCCGGTGATACGAGTATCGGCCAGCACAGGATTCTTCATGGCCATCATCAGCAATTGCTGCGTAGCTGCCATCAATGCATCATGGCCTTGGCCGCCCCTATCCTGCAAGCGCATATCGAAACCCGAGGCATTGCCCAGCGACGAAATCGCCGGTGGAACGATAGCAAAAACCATGGAATCGGGAAGCCCGAACAGCAAATTCTGGGTAGCCTTGGTCGCAACGGCCTGGGCAGAGTTTTCTTTACCGGGGCGTTCTGAAAAATCCTTCAAAGGCACAAAGGCTATGGCCGAGTTCAAACCATTACCGTTGAAGCTGAAGCCCTGCACAGTCACAATATTCTGCATTTGCGGCTGTTTGCTGAAATACTGTTCGACCTTTTCTATCGTTTCTATCGTACGGTTGCTGGTAGACCCGGACGGCAGCTCCATATTCACAATGATGTAGCCCTGGTCTTCTTCCGGAAGGAAAGACGTCGGTAAACGCGCATACATCCAGCCAAGCGCCAACAGCAGGATCAGATACACCAGCATCATGCGTCCACCGCGCTTCAGGCTGCGCCCGACCCAGCCTTCGTAGCGGTTCGTGATACGGTCAAAGGAACGGTTGAACCAGCCAAATACCCCTTTCTTGCTTTCGTGGTGGCCCTTGGGCACGGGCTTGAGTATTGTTGCGCACAAGGCGGGCGTAAAGGTTAGCGCCAGGAATCCTGAAAACAGGATGGACACCGCCATGGCGACCGAAAACTGTTTATAAATAATACCTACGGAACCGCTCATGAAGGCCAGGGGCAAGAACACCGTGGCCAACACCAGCGTCATCCCCACCACCGCGCCGCTAATTTGCGGCATGGCTTTCTTGGTGGCTTCCTTGGGCGACAAGCCCTCTTCCACCATGATGCGCTCCACGTTCTCGACCACGACAATGGCATCGTCGACCAAGATACCGATAGCCAGCACCATGGCAAACATGGTCAAGACGTTAATGGAAAAGCCCAAAGTAAGCATGACTGCAAACGCACCCAGAATGGCAATGGGAACCGTCAACGCAGGAATTATGGTGTAGCGGACGTTCTGCAGGAAAACGAACATCACGATAAACACCAGCACCATGGCTTCCAGCAGTGTATGCACGACCTGTTCGATCGATATCTGCACGTAAGGCGTTGTATCGTAGGGAATAGAGTAAGTAATATTGCCGGGGAAGAATTTCGACAACTCTTCCATCCCTGCCTTGACCCCCTCGGCGGTCGACAAGGCGTTGGCATTGGTAGCCAGGGAGATTGCGAATGCGGCCGTTGGCTTGCCGTTCAGACGCGCACCAAACTGATAATTATC
>DATJCP010000579.1:0-3281 GCA_035514715.1 Candidimonas sp. | reverse complement strand
GGTGCCTGAAGACGTAAAGAAGCTGGTTGCTGAAAAGCAGGCAGAAATCGTTGCCGGTACGCTGGCTCCGTTTGCAGGTCCTATAACCGACAATCAAGGCAAGGTGCAGTTGGCGTCCGGCGTTCTTGATGACGCGGGGCTGAACAAGATGAATTATTATGTACAGGGCGTGGCGGGTAAGCTGCCTACGAAGTAATTGTGGCGGCCGATTGATTCGGCCTGCTTGCTCGTTCGAAAAAACCGGCTTCTTTGTTGGTGAAGCCGGTTTTTTTCTGCTATTTATTTGTCCGTAATGGGCAGGTATTTATTCCCGCGAGCCGGTAGAGTGGGCAGACGCGAATAAAGCCTGTCAGTAGTGGAATGATGCCGATCCAACCCCACCATCCAATAGTGCCAGTTGCAGCAAGCGCGATGAGCACGATGCCGACAACAATACGAAGCGCACGATCTACTCCACCTATATTAAGTTTCATAACGACTCCTGATTGACTGCAGTTGAAAAAGCACCACCCCTGATTACCGTGATCTTCCGGCACCGGGTTGGGCTTATGGGGTGAATGCTCTTCGATTCCACGGCATTTTCATCAGTACACGGGCTAGCCCACAAAACCCGGAAAGGCCAGCGAACACTAATCCGGCGCCCACGAAACCCGAGATGGCAAAAAACCAGGGGTTAACAGTTGCGCCCAGAAGAGTGCCGAGCACGATCATAGAGCCTGCCGTTATATGGACTTGCCGCGACAGCTCTAGCGGTTGTGATGGGTTGGCAATGACTGGCAACCCCGATTTTTTCCAGGCATCGAGCCCGCCTTTCAGTACGTAGGCCTGGCATGAGGTGTTGGCGGCCAGTGTTTGCGCGTTAATTTTTGTGCGGTTGCCCGAGCGGCAATAAAAGATGACAGCCTCAGCATCGTTTACAGATAGCGGCTGTTCGGTAAGCCGTTCCATCGGAACATGAAGCGCCTGAGCAATGTGTTCGCGGGCATGCTCGTCTGCGGCGCGGATATCGACCAATAGGGCGCCGCTCTCTATGAGCTCGCGAGCGGCCTGGGGTGTGATGGACTTGAGTGACATATCGATTTCCTTGGTTGCCATTCAGGGACAGAAGATAGCTTTGAGCGTGGCCACCAGCTTTTTCACGTCTGGGTTGTCGATGCGGTAGTACAGGGTTTGCGACTCGCGCCGGAAGGCCACCAGGCCTTCTTCCCGCATTTTGGCCAAGTGCTGAGATAGCGCGGACTGGCTCAGTTCGACGTGTTCCAGTAGTACGCCGACCGACAGTTCGCCGTGCTCGATCAAGAGGCATAGCACTAATAGCCGGTGCTCATTCCCAACCGTGCGTAGCAGGGCAGCGGCTTTACTTGCGCCTTCCTGCAAGAACAGACGATCCTTGTCGCTTATCACTATCTTTATCCATTATATTAGATTTATCTAATTTAGCATATACTAATGTAAATGCAAAGAGGTATACGCCAGATCTGTCTCTAAATGACCGTGCTTTGCTGGCCCGTATCCTTTCGTGCTTTATTTCATTGTCCCAACCACGCAGGAGTATTCAAAGATGTCCATCACCAGTTATCAGAATTTGACCCGCGAAATTTCCACCAATCTCGTTTCGCTGCGCTCGGGCCTACCTGAAGTCATGCAGAACTTTAGCGCTTTGGGAAAGACGGCATTGGCGCCGGGAGTGCTCGATGCAAAGGCCAAGGAAATGATCGCGTTGGGAATTGGTGTGGCGGCGCGTTGCGACGGTTGTATAGGGTTTCATGTCAAGGCGCTCGTGCGCCTGGGCGTAACGGAAGTGGAACTTCACGAGGTGCTGGGTATTGCCGTTTATATGGGGGGCGGCCCTTCTGCAATGTATGCGGCCAATGCTATTGCAGCGTTTAACGAATTTTCTTCAAAGTAGTTCACGCCGCCAAACCTGCAAGTCGGATTGGCTCGCACGAGAGCGTAATCCGACCTGCAGACTTACATTGCTTTTCTACCAAAAAACGGATAGCTCGGATCGTTGTATCCAGCCGTCGACGCATGCCCCGGGGTTACCAGGCTATCTACCAGCGCCTCTTCTTCCGCTGAAATAGCCAGGTCGACCGCCGGATAATAGTCTTCCATCTGGGCCAAAGTCCGCGGCCCGGCAATCACGGCGCTGATGTGCCGATTGGCCAGCACCCAAGCCGTTGCAAAGTGCGCGAGCTTGATTCCCCGCGCCTGGCAATGCTCCAGTAGCTTCTGGGCAATGATCAACGACTCTTCCCGAAACTCGGTTTCAAGAATGCGCTTATCCCCACGAGCGGCACGGCTGCCCTGGGCGGGCGCCTGGCCCGGCAGATACTTGCCCGTCAACACACCGCGCGCTATTGGGCTGTACGGTACAACCCCTAATCCATAGTGCCCGCAAGCCGGCAGGATTTCGACCTCGGGTTGGCGATTGAGCAGGTTGTAGTAAGGCTGGCACACCACCGGTTGAGGGACATTCGCTTTTTCACAAAGACGGATGATCTCGGCAATACGCCAGCCCCTGAAGTTGGATACCCCGAAAGCCCTGATCTTGCCTGCCTGGATCAGGTCGCCCATTGTGCGCACGGCTTCATCCAGGTTTTCGCCCTGGAAGTCGCGGTGCATATACAAAATGTCGATATGGTCAGTGCCCAGGCGGGCCAGGCTGTTTTCGACTTCGCGCAGCATCCAGCTGCGTGAATAATGAGATTGATTGGGCTCTTTGCTCATGGCGTTGCCCAGCTTGGTTGCCAGTACCCAATCGTGGCGACTGCTGCCCAGCAGCTTGCCAACCATTTCTTCCGAAGCGCCCTTGGTATAGACGTCGGCCGTATCAACGAAGTTGACGCCATGTTCGCGCGCCGATGCGATGATATTTTGCGCTTCGTTGAAGTCGGTCTGGTCGCCGAACATCATGGTTCCCAGGCACAGGGTTGAAATCTTCAGGTTGCTGCTGCCTAAGCGTCTGTAGTGCATGCTTGCTCCTTTATTGGTTCGTTTTTCCAAAGGTAGCACAACGAAGGCAGCTACGCTGTTCCTGCGCTTATTTCAACTCCATTTCAGCGTTTTTGACGATAACAGCATACTTTTTTAGCTCTGACTGGAAGTAAGCTGCTGTTTCTTGCGGAGACATTATTTGTATGGTGTTGCCCTGAGCCGCCATGCTTTTTTTCACATCAGCGTTGTTGAATGCTTGTGTAATGCCGGCATGGATTTCCTTGACCTTTTCGCTTGAGAGTCCGGCAGGGCCCACTGCAGCGAACCAGCCGGCCATGTCATAG
>DATJCP010000578.1:0-3876 GCA_035514715.1 Candidimonas sp. | reverse complement strand
GCTTAGTACCGGCCAGATGCATCCGTAGACCACTTCGTTGCTATGGCGGCTGCTGAAACCTACCCGGTATTCTTCAATAGAGTTGTTGCCGCAGCCAATGATGACGGCTCGCAGGTCGTCGCCAGGTATGTGTGCGGCGGTTTGTAGCCACGTAACCGCGGCTTTCAAGGCCAGAGGCCGTATGCGCCGGTCGGCTTCGCGACTGTTCATGTAGTAGGCGTCGGGTTGTAAATATTCCAGGTAGCATCCCGTGAACATGGGGCCGATGACTTCGGCGCTTGCTGTTTCCCAGGCTTGCTGGCAAGCCTGCCTGATGGCAATGGCATCGTCTTGCGGCGTTTGCCAGCGGAATACGGCTTGTCCCTTGGGAACCACGATGACGCCGACAGCAAAGCGGGCGTCGGCCAGCATGCCTTCGGGATCTTCCGGCTGGTTGATTTGGCACGATTCGGTTGTAGCGCCCAGGGCTTGTTGCGCAAGGCGTTGCGTCCAGGCATGGGTTTCCTGGAACGATTGCGGCATTTGATCGA
This sequence comes from Candidimonas sp., assembly GCA_035514715.1. Lineage (GTDB taxonomy): Bacteria > Pseudomonadota > Gammaproteobacteria > Burkholderiales > Burkholderiaceae_B > Pollutimonas. The sequence continues at coordinate 3,346 of DATJCP010000578.1, read as the reverse complement.
AATTCACGAGGGCAGGGATCAGCGCCATGTGGGCGCCCTCGGCAACAATGCAGGCCTGCAAGTGCTTGGCTAGAGTTTGGCTTTGGGCAGGCGTCAGCGAGCCGTCGGGTAGTTGGTAGCGGGTCCAGGACACCACTGGTGCGGAGAACAGCAGGGCGTCGTACTCGGTGCCTTGGTGAACGATAGTGGTGGACTCAGACTGAGTTTCCGCTTGCTCCACCAGGATTTCGTAGGCGTTCAAGTCGCTGTCAAGCAAGTGTTCAAGCACGGTTTCTATCGTCTTGTTCTTTTTGCCTAGCAACAGCTTGTTCAACTGGGCGCCTAGCAGGTTTTCCCAGTAGACATCTTCGAGTCGGCTTCCAGAGCGCGCCAAGGCTTGCGTCAGGGCGACAAGGCGCTGGGCATCGCGGGTTAAACGGGAAGGGGGAAGGGCAGGCATACGGGACATAAGACAATACAAGTTGGTTAGAGGTCTAGTGTAACGCTCTACCTGTTTTTGTGGGCAGCTTCAAACAAATGAACATTTCATCCATTTTTTGCTTGCGCAATTGAAAACCCCGGCATGTGCCGGGGTTTCTTTATTTGCTGCAGTGCAAGACGTAAGGCATCAGGCGGCAAGCAATTCGCGCAGTACGTAGGGCAGGATGCCACCGTGCTGGTAATAGTCGACTTCGGTTGCCGTATCGATGCGCAGCAGCATATCGACCTGCTGCGAGCTACCGTCTTTGCGGTTTATGGTTACCTTTACATCTTGCTGCGGCTTGATGCCGGATTCTATGCCGGAAATATCAAAGGTTTCTTCACCAGTAATGGCCAGGGAATCAACACTGTCGCCGCCCTTGAACTGCAGTGGCAAGACCCCCATGCCCACCAGGTTGCTGCGGTGGATACGCTCGAAGCTGCGGGCTACCACTGCCTTGACGCCCAGCAGCTGGGTGCCTTTTGCCGCCCAGTCCCGTGATGAGCCGGTGCCGTACTCTTCGCCGGCAAAGACTACGGTGGGGACGTCGGCCGCAACGTACTTCATGGCTGCGTCATAAATTGATAGGCGTTCGCCCGTGGGTTGATACAAGGTTTCTCCGCCCTCGTAGCGGTTGCCGTCCGCCAGCGCGGGGATCATCAGGTTCTTGATGCGTACATTGGCGAAAGTGCCGCGCATCATGATTTCGTGATTGCCGCGACGCGAGCCATAGCTGTTGAAGTCTTGCTTCATGACGCCGTTGGCCTTGAGCCATTCGCCTGCGGGGGAGCTTTCCTTGATGGAGCCGGCCGGAGAAATGTGGTCTGTGGTGACGGAGTCGCCAAATACCGCCAGGGCTCGGGCGCCTTTAACGCCGGGCATAGAGGCAGGCTGCATTTCGAAGCCTGCAAAGAACGGCGGTTCGGCAATGTAAGTAGACGATGGCCAGGTATAGGTATCCCCCTGGACACCGGAGACCTTGTTCCACAGTTTGCCCGGATTGGTCTTGATTTCGGCATAGTTGGTGCGGAAGACCTCGGGGTCCATGGCTTGGCTTAACAGGGCCTGGACTTCGGCATTGCTCGGCCAGATATCACCCAGCCATACATCGCCTTTCTTGCCTTTGCCGACAGGTTCGGTCATCAGGTCGCGCAATACTGTGCCGGCCAGTGCGTAGGCAACGACCAGAGGCGGCGAGGCCAGGAAGTTGGCCTTGATGTTCGGGTGGATACGGGCTTCGAAGTTGCGGTTGCCCGACAGGACGGCGGAACATACCAAGCCGTTTTGCGTGATGGCTTCGTTCAGATCCGGGCTTAAGTCGCCAGCGTTGCCGATACAGGTCGTGCAGCCGTAGGCCGCAATGTCGAAGCCCAGCTTTTCAAGATACGGCAGCAGGCCGGTTTTTGTAAGGTAGTCGGTCACAACGCGCGAGCCGGGCGCCAGGGATGTCTTGATGTGCTTGGGCACTTTCAGGCCTGCCTCGACGGCTTTCTTGGCCATCAGGCCCGCAGCCAGCAGCACGCTGGGGTTGGATGTGTTGGTGCACGAGGTAATGGCGGCGATCAGGATATCGCCGTTGCGAACTTTCGTGCCGGCGCTGGTGGTAAAGACCTGGCCTAGCTTCTCGGGGGGCTGGTTAAAGCCGATGGAGGACGGTTCCGAGTACAAGCTGGCAAAGGTATTCTTGACCTGGCCCAGTTCGATGCGGTCTTGTGGGCGCTTGGGGCCGGCCAGGGACGGGGTAACCGTGGACAGGTCCAGGGTGATCAGCTGCGTGTAGTTGATGTCTTTTGCTTCTGGGATGCCGTACATTCCCTGAGCCTTGAAGTAGGCTTTCAGTGCGTCGATTTCTTCCTGGGTGCGGCCCGTGCCCTTGAAGTAGTCGATAGTGCGGTCGTCGACCGGGAAAAAGCCCATGGTCGCACCGTATTCGGGGGCCATATTGCCTATAGTGGCGCGGTCGGTAACCGACAACCCGGCTGTGCCTGGGCCGCAGAATTCCACGAATTTTCCGACCACTTTGTGTTTGCGCAGCAATTCGGTGATGGTCAGCACCAGGTCGGTGGCGGTGATGCCGCCGCGCAGCTCGCCCTTGAGTTCGACGCCGACTACATCCGGAGTCAGTATGTATACGGGCTGTCCCAGCATGCCGGCTTCTGCCTCGATGCCGCCCACACCCCAACCTACGACGCCGATGCCATTGATCATGGTGGTGTGGCTGTCGGTGCCCACCAGCGTGTCGTGGTAATAAACCTTGTTCTTTGCGTCGTAATGGACGCCGCGCGCCAAGTGCTCCAGATTGACCTGGTGCACGATACCGAATCCCGGAGGCACTACGCCGAAGGTGTCGAAGGCTTGCATGCCCCATTTCATGAACTGGTAGCGCTCTTGGTTGCGCTTGAACTCGAGCTTCATGTTCAGGTCCAGGGCATTCTTGGTGCCGAAGTAGTCGATCATGACCGAGTGGTCGACAACCAGGTCTACAGGCACCAGCGGCTCAATGCTTTTGGGGTCTTTGCCCATTTTGGCTGCGACCGAACGCATGGCGGCAATATCGGCCAATAGCGGCACGCCGGTGAAGTCCTGCAGCACCACTCGGGCCACTACAAAGGGAATCTCGGCCGTGCGCTTGGCTTTGGGTTTCCAGGCAGCCAGCTGCTTGATGTGCTTTTCGGTAATTTTCTTGCCGTCGCAATTGCGCAATACGGATTCCAGTACGACCCGGATCGATACGGGAAGGCGCTGGACGTCGATGCCCAGTTTTTTTCCTAGTGCTGGCAGGGAGTAGAACTGGGCCGTTTTACGCCCGATCTTGAACTTTTGTAAGCTATTGAACGCGTTGTGCGGCATGAAGGACTCCGGTTGTTTGTCTTGTGGGGCTTTGTC
>DATJCP010000577.1:0-3748 GCA_035514715.1 Candidimonas sp. | reverse complement strand
GTCCTTACTGTTTCAAGTCTATCTCTAGTCGTATAGCATCGCCGCGATAGGCGACTTCCGCATAATATAAAGTCGCACCATCGGGATCGGTGAAGACTCTTGTCACATTGGCAACCGGTGCGTCAACGGGTATGTGTAATAGCGTGGCGAGCTCTGCATCGGCAGTCCCGATGGTGAGTGTTTGTTTTGCTTGCGCGATGTGAACTTTTTTGAGATCCAACATTAACGGCACAACTGCTTGTGTACGGAAGCGCTCTGGTGCGAGCGCAAAAACATGCTCCGCTATATATAGCGATATTACGCAATAGGGCTGATCGAGTTGATCATTATTCGAGTGCAACCTACGCATGTGTACATAGCCGATGGTGCCCTTTGACGTGCCAGGTAGCGGGCAGGGGGTTTCGTTTATTTCCAGTATGCGTGGAACGAGGGGGCGATAGGTTTGCCCGAGCTCATGCAGAGACGTTTCCAGCAGTGTCGTTTTTATTGGTGTTGCCGCTTCGGTCACTACTGTTCCCAGTCCGCGATGGCTGAACAGCAAACCTTCTTGTACTAGCATTTGCACCGCCTGGCGCGCTGTCAGGCGGGCTACGCCAAAGTCGTGTGCAATTTGATGTAGCGAAGGTAGCCGCTCTCCCGTGCGCCATTCGCCGCGTGCGAGACTTTGCCGCAGACGATCCGCAACGATGATATATCGAGGGATGGGGCTGGGTGATAACTCTTTCTGGTTGGTGCGCATAAGAAGTTAATATTGACTACTAAAGTCTATTATTATAGACTTTTGGTCTTTTGGTCTTTTGGTTCGTGGTGTTTAGCTGTCTTGCATGGCTAACGAATCGTCGCGGGCTATGCATTATTGCTTACGGGAGAAGTAGGGCGTGGAACTTGATGTGGACCTATCTGTAGAAATAGCTAGTGTGGAAACCTTTGTTTTCCGTGCTCCAGCAACGCCGCCAGTCCGTACTTCTTTTGGCATTATGCATGATCGTCCTGCATTGTTGATACGCCTGACCGATAGTGACGGGGTGATTGGATGGGGAGAGGTCTGGTGCAACTTTCCTTCCGTGGGGGCCGAGCATCGGGCACGGCTGGTTTCGTCCTGCCTTGCACATGTACTTTGCGGGCGCGCCTGGTCATCGCCGCAGGCTTGTTTTGAGGCTATGAATACGCATGTGCGTATTTTGGCAATCCAGTCTGGCGAGCCCGGTCCTTTGGCGCAAGTCATTGCCGGCATCGATATCGCCATGTGGGACATTGTGGGTAAACGGGCTGGCAAGCCGCTGTGGCAGATTCTGGGCGGCAGCAATACGATTTCTGTGTATACATCGGGTATCAATCCTGATGAGCCGCAGAAGGTTGCGCAGGCCAAGGCGAAAGAGGGCTACACCGCTTTCAAATTGAAAGTCGGCTTTGGAGACCAGCGCGATGAGGATAATGTGCGCGCCTTGCGTACCGCCATGGGGGATGAGGCTGTACTTATGGTGGACGCCAATCAGGCATGGAGCGCTGAACAGGCTGCTGTCATGGCCCAGCGCCTGGAGCGCTATCAACTGACGTGGCTTGAGGAGCCGATTGCCGCCGATGCGCCCTTGGATGTTTGGCATGCCTTGGCCGCCAGCACTTCAATGCGGCTCGCCGGCGGGGAAAACCTGCGGGGCTATGACTCGTTCCAGGCGGCAGGGGACGATGGCGGCTTGAGCGTCATTCAGCCGGACATGGGGAAATGGGGCGGATTCAGTGGTTGTTTGCCTGTAGGCCGTTACGCCATGGAGCAAGGCCGATGGCTATGCCCGCATTGGCTGGGCGGCGGGGTAGGCCTGATTGCTTCCATGCATTTCAAAGCGGCGCTGGGTGGAGATGGTTATGTAGAAGTGGACTCCAATCCCAATCCGTTGCGTGAGCTATTGGCTGAGCCGGGTTTTGTCGTGCGTGATGGCCGTGTCACGTTATCGGATCTTCCGGGCCTGGGGGTTGAGCCCGCCATGGCGGAGGTTGCGAAATATCTCATTCCTACCAATGCAGGGTAATACCATGGCTATGAAAATCATTATTTCAGAGTTCATGGACGTGGCTGCCGTTCAGTGGCTGGTTGAGCGCTTTGATGTGACCTATGAGCCGGATCTGTGCGATCGGCCCGTCGTCTTGTCCGCTTTGTTGGCCGATGCCGATGCGCTGATCGTTCGCAATCGAACGCAGGTCGACGCGCAATTGCTTGCGCACCAGACACGGTTGCAGGCGGTAGGCCGCTTGGGGGTTGGACTGGAGAATATCGACCTTGAATTCTGCCGTCAGCAGTCCATCGAGGTAATTCCAGCTGTCGGGGCTAACGCGGCTGCTGTTGCTGAATATGTCACCTGCTGCGCCATGCTGTTGTTGCGCCGTGCTTATGGTGTGTCGGGCGAGGTTGCGGCTGGGGCGTGGCCGCGCCAACCGCTGACGAGGGGCAGGGAAATAGGCGGAAAGCTGTTGGGCATTGTTGGCTTGGGTTCGGTTGGCCGGATAACGGCTAATTTGGCGCAGGCCATAGGGATGCGGGTTGTCGCTTTTGATCCGTCGCTGGATGCCAGGGATGTTATCTGGCAGACAGTTGGCCGTTGCGACGAACTTGACCAATTATTCTGCGATGCCGATGTGGTTTCCCTGCATGTGCCGCTGGTGGAAGCGACTCGTAATCAGGTGGATGCGCGTCGCATCGGGCTGATGCAGGAAAGCGCTGTCTTGATCAATGTGGCGCGCGGTGGTGTCGTTGACGAGTCGGCGCTTGCTGCGGCCTTGATCAGCGGCAAGCTGGCTGGCGCCGCTGTCGATGTATATACGCAGGAGCCGCTGCCGCCAGGCTCTGTGTTTGCGGGCGTTCCGAATCTTATCCTGACGCCGCATATAGCCGGCGTAACAACAGAATCCAATGCGCGAGTGTCCCATTTCATTGCGCAGCATATTGCTGAAAAGCTGACGTTTTCAGCAGTGCACCATAACGATTACCCCAACTACGAGGAGATAAAATGAAACTGAAAGCATTGATCGCGACGAGTATGGTGCTGCTATGCGGCATTGCCAGCGCACAGGCAACAACCTGGCCCGATAAGCCCGTCACTTTGGTTGTGCCTTATCCGGCGGGCGGCGGCGTCGATCCCGTTGCCCGTCTGGTGGGAAAGCATCTGTCAGACCTTTGGAAACAACCTGTTGTTGTATCCAATAAGGCAGGGGGCAGTGGATCGATCGGCGCCACTTATGTGGCGCGAGCCAAGCCAGACGGAACGACCATCATGATGTCCGCCACCGCTGAAGTGGTGATCAATCAGTTCATCATGCCGAAAATGCAATACAACCCGGAAACCGATCTAAAGCCGGTTACGCTGGCTGTGCGCCTGCCATTCATCCTGGTTGCCCATCCTGGGCAGCCCTTTTCGACAACCGAAGAGCTGATTGCCTATGCTCGGAAGAATCCTGAAACGGTGACTTACGCTTCCTCGGGCTCAGGTACGCCTCAGCACTTGGCTGCCGTGCTGCTTGAACAGTTGGGCGGGATAAAAATGATGCATATTCCTTACAAAGGAATAGCACCGTCTATTAGCGACCTGCTGGCTGGGCAAGTCGCTGTCGCCTTTGCCGGTCTGCCTACGGGCTTGCCGCATGCGCAGGCGGGAACATTGAAACCGCTTGCCGTATCATCGCTGAAATCATCCCCGGCAGCCCCCAAGACACCGCCTTTGGCTCAAACAGCGGGGCTGGAGAGTTTTGATCTGAC
>DATJCP010000576.1:0-1579 GCA_035514715.1 Candidimonas sp. | reverse complement strand
TTATTGAAATGGCCGAACTGTTCGCCAGCAAGCGCACGCAGTTTGCCTTGGGCTGGTCGTTGCAGCGCGCGCACCACGGCGAAATGCCGCACTGGGCTGCCGTCAACATGGCTGCCATCCTGGGCAAAATCGGCAAGCCTGGCGAAGGCGTGGGCTTCAGCTGGCACTATGGCGGCGGCGGTATGCCGCAATCGACCAAGGTTATGCCCATCGGCATTCCGCAGGGTCGCAATCCACTGACAACGCGTTGCCCGGCATCGCGGATCAGCGAAATGCTGCTCAACCCCGGCAAGAAATATACCCGCGACGGTACGGAAGACGTCTTCCCCGACGTCAAGCTGGTTTATACGTCCGGCAATAACGTGATGTCGCACCAGCAAGACACCAACGAGCTGCTGCGCGCCCTTAACCAGCAAGTGCAAACCTTTATTTGCCAGGACCCCTGGTGGTGCGCGTCGTCGCGTTTTGCCGATATCGTCCTGCCCGCCACATCGGCGCTGGAGCGCGACGATATCAGTTCGGGCGGCACCTACAGCAACGACAAGATCTACGCCATGCGCAAGGTTATCGAGCCCTATGGCGAAAGCCTGGATGACTTCGAAATCTTCAAGCGCTTGGGCGACTTGATGGGTGTGGGCTTCCAGTTCACTGAAGGCCTGACGGTCGAGCAGATACTGAAGAACGCCTACGCTCATGCCGATCCTGGCGTGCCTTTCGAGGAATTCTGGGAAAAGGGCCACGTGAAGCTGGATGTGCCTGAGCCTATGCGTCAATGGGTACGCCACGGCGACTTCTATACCGACCCGCAGAAAAATCCGCTGCATACGCAGTCCGGCAAGATCGAGCTGTATTGCAACGTTATCGCCAAGGCCAATGTTGCCGATTGTCCACCCATTCCGAAGTTTCTGGAGCCCATTGAGTATCTGGGCAATGCCAAGCCAGGACAAGTGCACGTGGTCAGCCCGCATCCGTTCAACCGTTTGCATTCGCAAATGGCCAATACCGATGTTCGCAACGAAGAACATGTCCAGGGTCGCCAGCATGTGCTGATCAGTCTGGAAGATGCGAAGGCAAACGGCATCAATGATGGTGACTTGGTCGAGCTGTTCAACGAGCGCGGCGCCGTTATTGCCGGTGCTCGCGTAACCGACCAGATCATGAAGGGCGTAGTCAGCCTGGAAGAGGGCGGTTGGATACAGCTGGACTCTAAGGGCCGTTGCAATAGCGGGTCTATCAACGTCATTACGACCAGTGTTGCCGCCAGCGGTCTTAGCCAGGCGACCAGTGCGAACACCTGCATCGCCAGCCTGAAAAAGTGCACGGACCCAGAGTCCGAGAACCGCGCTTTTGATCCGCCCGTTATTGAGCAGTCGCAGGGCTTGGCGCTTAATGTGGCGGCGATGGACCTGGCGACTCGCGCATTCAATCTGAAAGGCGCTACGCTAGGCACCATGTCGCCGGGCGAAAAGCTGTTCTATGGCCGTTGTACGCTATGCCACGTTGCACGTGAGCCCGGCGACTATACAATGAGTCAATGGATGGGCATTACGCAAAGCATGTTCCCGCGTGCAGGTTTGGA
>DATJCP010000575.1:0-10209 GCA_035514715.1 Candidimonas sp. | reverse complement strand
ACGCGCATGAGGAGCAGATCGTGCGCGCCCCCGTGGTATCGGCCTTTGACTTGTTGTATCGGGAGTTTGATCTGTCCCTGGAGCGCCTGGACACCCGCTTGAGGCCTGAAGACTCACGCTACAAGTCCGAGCAGGTCGTGGCGCAACTGCTGCGCGAGGCGTTGGTCGCTCCGGCGTGCCAATCATTGACGTTTCACGCGCAGATCAAGCTGAATCAGATCGCATCGCCATCTAACCAAGATTGGACAGACCGCGAGCGGGCCTTCATGGCGCGCGCCAGTTGCGATTTCGTGATCTATTTCAAGGTGGGCAAGATCCCGGTAGGTGTAATCGAGGTTGATGGCGGCTCCCACGACCAGCCTGATCAGGCGGCGCGTGACGCCTTAAAGAATGGCGTCTTAGCGAAAAGCGGCATTCCCATTCTGCGCCTGCGCACGGACGAGAGCGGCATAGAGGAAAGAATCGGCGACTTCATTGCCCAGTGGGCCAGCCCGACGCCCGGCGCATAAGGCGGGACCGCCCTCGCCGGCTCAGGCTGGCGCCGACGGCGAAACCTTCGCCCTTGTTCAGTTTATCGCTATCTTTGCCTTGTCTGCGATGGCTTTCAGACGCTTGCTGTCGTCTGCCATGCGTTGGGTTTGCTCTGCGGGGGTGCCATATTCCGGTTCAAAGCCATTGGCCACAAATTGCTCTTGCAGCGTTTTGCTCTTCATGGTTTGAGCAATAGCCGATACCAGTTTGCCCTGTACTTCTGAAGTCAGCCCCGCCGGCGCAACAATAGCGAACCATGTACTGAACTGGACTTCGGGGTAACCGCTTTCTGTTGCGGTAGGAACCTGCGGCAACAATTGCGAACGGTTGGCGCCGGACACGGCAATAGCCTTGATTTTTCCAGCTTTCAGCTGAGGGGCTGCCGCAACCACAGTGTCTACGCTCAGCGGTACCTGGCCGCCAATCAGGTCTGTCATTGCCGGCGCACTGCCTTTGTATGGTACGTGGAAAGCATTGATTCCCAGTGCGGCGTTAAACATTTCGCCTACGAAGTTCGATGTGCTTCCTCCGCCGAATGAAGCATAGGCGACATCACTTTTTCCTTTTAGTTCGGTTTCCAACTCTTTGAGTGTGTTGGCTTTGATCTGCCCTGGGTTGGCAATCAACACCAAAGGCGTGGCGGCAAGAATGCCTAATGGTTCGAAGGCTTTTTCGGGATTGTAGGGAAGCTTTTTGTACAGTATTGGGTTGACCGAGTAGGTAGATGCTCCACTGAATAAAAGGGTGTAGCCGTCGGCGTTTGCCTTGGCAACGGCGTCGGCCCCTACGACGGTTCCGGCGCCCGGCTTATTTTCGATAATGATGGTTTGTTTAAGCTCTTCGCTTAGCGATTTTGAAAATAAGCGGGCTAGCACATCGGTCGAGCCGCCTGGCGGGAAGGGAACAACCATTCGGATCGGTCTGTCCGGGTATTGTTGTGCGTGCACTAGTGCTGCCGGCATCAGCAGCGTGGAAGCGGCGATAAGCACGCATAGTGTGTTGAGTCGGGGCATCTTGAATGTTCTCCAGAAACCATCAAATAGTGATGATTCATTTTTAGTTTTGATACAGCACAAGCCTTAGGATACTTAGGTATTCTCAAAGGGAGAATCCTGGTGCTGCGTGAGGCTGTAACTTACCACCTCATTACAGGCCGCTATTCGTCTTTTTCATTCCCGGTTTACTCCATTTTTGCCTGGGGTTTTCCCTTGCGTTAACTAGGGCTGACGGGGGGCGTAGGCCTGGAAACATAGATAATCATAGGGTTTCACGCTTTACCTTGAAGGCGGCTTTGTCGGTGCTGCTTGCTTGAATGCTGCTTTCTAAAAAAAGCAATGCAAAAGCGTTATAGTCGTGTCAAGAAAAGCCAGCCATCATCCTTCCCGCATTAACTGGCCACAGAGACTATGAAACTAAACACCCTGCATGCCTCGTCGGTTATTTACTTCTTGGAAGTCGCTCAGCGTGGGTCTATTTCTGCCGCTTCTGAAACACTGCATGTAGCCGTATCGGCCATCAGTCGGCAAATAAGTGGTCTGGAGTCCGACCTGGGTATAGCGCTGTTTCATCGCAATACCCGTGGCATGGTGCTGACGGAGGCGGGGGAGGTCGTCCAGCAGTATGCGCGGCGCTTGTTGTTGGACACAGAAACCTTGCAGGCCGAATTGCTAGGTTTGCAGGGGCTCAAGCACAGCACGGTCCGTATCGTTTGCACGGATGGTTTCGCTCAAGATTATCTGCCCTCCGTCATTGTTTCCTTTCGCAATGACTATCCCGGAGTGATGTTCTCGCTGGATGTATGCACTCCAGCACTTGCCACCAAGATGGTGAGGGAAGGTATAGCCGATGTGGCGCTGACGTTTACGATCGCCGCGCAAGAAGGGATCTGTGCAGAATATTCCGAGGCAGCCCCTATCTATGCTCATGTCGATAGAAAACATCCCTTGACGCAGCTTAAAGAAGTGTCTTTACGCGACGTTGTAGCGTATCCCGTTGTGCTGCCTACAGGGCCGAATATAGTCCGTCAGCTGTTCGATCTGGTCTGCGGCCTGGAAAGTCTGCAGCCGACCGTCTTGTTGACCAGTAATTCTCTTGCGGGTTTGACCGGGTTTCTTCGTTACGGCAGTGCTGTCAATTTTTGCGGCTCGTTGTCGGTGCGTAATAGCTTGCGGGCGAATCAACAAGTCCTGGTGCCAATAAGCAATCCGGAAATGAATCAGCGGGTACTGCAAGTGCAGACCATGGCTGGGCGGCAGTTGTCGCCAGCCGTGCGTGCTTTCATTGATGTGCTGATTGAAGATATCAAAAAACGTCGCCGTGGGGTACTTAAATTACCTGGGACCCGCATTTTCCCCAAATAATCGCGAATTGGCATCGGTGCGAAACAGGATGGGTTCCCCTGTTTTGGGATCTGCTGTTTTGTGTTGAGCATGCACCACAATGCGCTGCACTTTGTCGTGGAACGGTGATTTGTCGCATACGGGGTCGGCGTTGGCGGCGTCGCCAGTAAGCGCCAAAGCCTGGCAGCGGCAGCCGCCAAAATCCTTTTCTTTTTCGGGACAGCTGCGACAAGGTTCTTTCATCCATGCGTAGCCGCGATACTTGTTGAAGGCTTCGCTGTGGTACCAGATGTCGTGCATGCTGTGCTGCGTTACATTGGGGAAATCGATGCCGGGCAAGGTCTTTGCTGCATGGCAAGGCAGGGCCGAACCATCGGGTGCGATGCCCAGAAAAACCGAGCCCCAGCCATTCATACAGGCCTTGGGGCGGTTTTCGAAGTAGTCGGGCACGACAAACAAAATTCGCATTTTGTTGCCGAACTTGGCCCGGTGCTCGTTAACGACGGCCTCTGCACGTATCAATTGCTCGCGGTCAGGCAGCAGTTGCGCGCGATTGGCCAGGCCCCAGCCGTAATACTGGGTATTGGCCAGTTCAAGGTATTCGACGCCCATGGCATCGGCCATTTCTATGATGCGCCCAACATGATCAAGGTTATAGCGATGCAGCACGACATTCAGCACCATGGGGTAGTCGTACTGTTTGATGAGTTTGGCGACACGCATTTTCAGGTCGAAGGTTTTAGTGCTCGACAGGAAATCGTTCATCTCTTTGGTAGAGTCCTGGAATGACAGTTGTATGTGGTCCAGGCCCGCCTGTTTCATTCGTACTATGCGCGCTTCGGTTAGCCCAACGCCAGAGGTGATCAGGTTGGTGTAATAACCTAGCCGGGCTCCTTCTGCGATCAGTTCTTCCAGATCGTCTCGCTGCAAGGGTTCGCCGCCTGAAAACCCCAGTTGCGCTGCGCCAAGCTGGCGGGTTTGCCGCAAGACATCGATCCACTGCGCCGTGGTCAGTTCGTTTTGGTTTTCTGCGTAATTCAGGGGGTTGTAGCAGAACACACAATGCAAGGGGCATTTGTAGGTCAGTTCCGCCAGCAGCCAAAGCGGTGGCGTGATCGGCGAGGAGGGTGAGTCTGTGTTCATGGCAGCGTACCGCTTAAGTCAGCCAGCCCCGTTCGTGGGCGGCGTGCATGAAGTTTTCGACATCGGCTTGCAGGCCCGTTGCTGAAAAGGTGCTTTCCAGGTCGCTGACTATCGCGGGAATATCACGCAGCCCATCGCAGCGTTTCAGGATTTCCGCCGCGCTTGAATTCAGCTTGACCATGCCTTCCGGGTAGAGAAGCACATAGTTGTTTTGCGCTTCTTCCCATTGAAGGCGAAACAGTCGGGACAGCTTTGGCTTTTCAGGAAGGTCGCTCATGGTGTTTAAGCTCTGCTTAGGGGTTGGCCTTTTCGATCGCATCCATCATGGACCACAATACATCAAGTTTGAACTGAAGGATTTCCAGTGCGCGTTCTTGCTGTGGCCGGCTGGTGAAGTGATCCAGCGTGACTTGTAAGCCATGTTCAACATCGCGTTCGGCCAGCGAAATGCGGCTGCGAAAATATTGCAGACCATCGGCTTTGATCCAGGGGTAATGCTGGGGCCAGTTGGCCAGCCGATCTTTGTGGATCTTTGGCGCGAACATTTCGGTAAGCGAAGAGCAAACTGCCTCCTGCCAGGGCGATTGCCGGGCAAAGTTGACGTAGGCATCGACGGCGAAGCGCACGCCGGGAGCCAGGTGCTTGAGCGACCAGAGCTCGTCGTGGGGTATGCCTACCGCGTCGCCAAGGCGCGACCAGGCTTCTATGCCGCCTTCGTTGTTGTCGTAGCCATCGTGGTCGAGTATGCGCTGTACCCATTTGCGGCGCGTTTCGCGGTCTGGGCAGTTGGCAATGACCGCTGCGTCTTTACGGGGAATGCTGATCTGGTAGTAGAAACGATTGGCGACCCAGGTGCGGATTTGGTCAGGCCGTAATAGGCCTTCGTTCATTTTTACATTGAACGGGTGGTTGATATGGTAGCCGGCGCCTTTTGCCCGTAATTGCGCCTCGAATTCACTGCGAGTCCAGGCAGGGCTTGATGTGACGTGCTGCGGTATAGGGGCATTCACAGGCTTATCTCCATTCCGTCGTAAGCGACTTCAATGCCGTGGCGCTGTAGCGTATCGGCTTCTGGTGAGTCTTCGTTGAGTATCGGGTTGCTGTTGTTGATATGGATAAGGATCTTGCGCTGTGAGCCCAAGGCATCCAGCACGGCGATCATGCCATTGGGGCCTGATTGCGGTAGGTGGCCCATATCGGCAGAGGTTTTCTTGGATAGGCCCAGACGTATCATTTCATCGTTGGTCCAGAGCGTGCCATCAACCAGAACGCAATCGGCCATGTGCATCGCGTCGTTGATGTGGGGCTCGATTTCACCCAGGCCAGGGGCGTAGAACAGTTTTTTTCCGCTATTCTGGTCTTCGATCAGCAGGCCGATGTTATCGCCTGGTTGCGGATTGTTGCGGTGCGGGGAATAGGGTGGCGCTTTGCTTTTGAGAGCCAGCGGGGTGAAGCCGATGTTGGCTATGCCCGGAATCACGATGGCTGGTGCATTTGCATTGGATGTACTGGCCTGCAAGGGATGCCAATTTACGCCGCAATAGTGCGACAGCACATTAGCCAGCGGCAAGCCGTTGGAGAGGTCTTCCCATACTGAAGAAGTACAGTACAGGGTTAGGGGTTTGCCTTCGCGCAGCATGAGCAGGCCGGTGATATGGTCGACCTGGGCGTCCATCAGCATGACAGCGGTAATGCCGGTATCGCGCTGGCTTCGCGCAGGCTGCAGTGCCGGAGTGGCGCGAATCTGGGCAAGAATGTCGGGCGACGCGTTGATCAGGACCCAGTCGGTGCCGTTGCTGGACACCGCGATGGAAGACTGCGTGCGCGCCTTGGCCTTTATCGTTCCCTTGCGCAAGCCGTCGCAGTTTGGGCAGTTGCAGTTCCATTGTGGGAACCCACCACCGGCGGCGGAGCCTAAAACAATGATTTTCATAGCGCATCCGACCAAAAAAAACGCGGCGCTGTTTTTGACTGGCGTCGCGAAGCTTGCGGTGTCAATGGTTCAAATTCATAATATCACGCAGTGTTGGCTTGTCAATGCGGGACAATACGCGGCTATCTTTCCGGCAAAGTGCTGGCCCCCAGAGGGGCATTCGAGGGCTTATGACAGTTCCGTTTTCCCAGGGTTGGCTGGATGTCGGGGCGGGCCATAACTTGCGCTATGCGCAATATGGTTGCCCTGATGCGCCGGTGTCGGTGGTATTGCACGGAGGGCCGGGCAGCGCTTGTAACCCAACCATGCTGGAATGGTTCGATTTGTCGCGACAACGGGTGGTTTTGTTCGATCAACGCGGTGCTGGCGCTAGTACGCCCGCTGGCGGTCTGCTGCACAACACTACTCAAGACCTGGTTGAGGACGTCGAGCGCTTGCGCCGTTTCTTGCAGGTGCCGCGCTGGCTGGTCGTGGGCGGGTCTTGGGGGGCATTGCTTGGGATCATGTATGTCAGCGCTTATCCGGCATCGGTGCGCGGCATGGTGTTGCGAGGTGTGTTTCTGCCAGGCCAGTTGCAACTGAATTGGTTTTTCCAGAATTTGCGAGCATTGATTCCCATTGCATGGGGCGAACTTACCGCTGGGCTCACCGCGCTCGAGCGGCGTTCAGTATTGCAGGTGCTGGCGCGGCGGCTGCTTCATGGCACGCTGGATGAAAGGCGGGATGCCGCGGTGCGTTGGGCTCGCTATGAAGACGCCGTGATGGATGCCATGATGGGCAAGGCGGGGCAGGCGCCGGTCGCTTTTCAGCCAAGGTTGTTGCATAAGTATCGGCTTCAGGCGCACTATCTTTCACAAGGCTGTTTTGTTAGCGAGCGTGCTGTTTTTCGTGCCGCCCGCAATGTGCGGGCCAAGACAGTCTTTGTACATGGCACGCATGATTGGATCTGCCCGCCGCAAAACCTTGTTCGCTTGATGCGGTTCATGCCGTTGGCTGAGGCGCGATGGGTGGCTGGGGGAACGCACACGACATCCGACAAGGCTGTTCATGACATGTTACGGGTTGCAATTCTGGATATGGAAGGGAAGGCCGAGGATCGTTAATCACCTTATTAGGAGGCACCAATGAGCATCAAAATTCACCCAGCGGTTGATAACGGCATCCAACCGGCTACGCCGGGGTTTGCAGGAGGAACGCTATTGTGCGATTGCGCTGATAATAAGGTGGAAATCACCGTCAAGTCGCAAACGGCGCATAACCATGTATGTGGTTGTTCTCAGTGTTGGAAGCCTGCCGGCGCGCTGTTTTCGCAGGTTGCGGTGGTCTCCCGGGATGCAGTCAGCGTCTCCGCCAATGGCGATAATCTTAAGGTGGTCAATCCGAAGGCTACGATTCAGCGTTATGCTTGCAGCGGATGCGGTGTACATATGTTCGGTCGTATCGAAAATCAAGATCATCCCTTCTATGGTCTGGATTTCGTCCACACAGAACGTTCTCCCCAAAAGGGGTGGGCCGCACCGGAATTCGCGGCATTCGTGTCGTCGATTATTGAAACCGGCACGCCGCCAGAACAAATGGGCGAGATTCGCGCTCGTTTGAATGAAATCGGTTTGCCTCCCTACGATTGCCTTTCGCCGCCGCTAATGGACGCGATTGCAACGCACATTGCAAAATCAAGATAAGCTCTTGCGTTAACCTATTGGGGCGGCGATGCCGCCCCAAGCCAATTTATTAGAAAAAGGAATGTCACATGGACGTACGTGCAGCAGTAGCCACCAAGGCCGGCGCTCCGCTTACTATTGAAACCGTTCAACTCGAAGGGCCTCGCGCCGGCGAAGTGCTAGTTGAAATCAAGGCGTCAGGCGTTTGCCATACTGACCTTTTCACGCTGTCGGGCGATGATCCGGAAGGTCTATTCCCGGCCATTCTGGGCCATGAAGGCGCGGGTGTCGTCGTCGAGGTAGGGGCTGGTGTCACGACACTGAAACCTGGCGATCATGTCATTCCGCTGTATACCCCCGAATGCCGCACTTGCTCGTACTGTCTCTCGCGCAAAACCAATTTGTGCCAGGCAATACGTGAAACCCAGGGGCGCGGCGTCATGCCCGACGGCACCAGCCGCTTCAAAATGAACGGCAAGGAAGTGCTGCATTACATGGGCACCTCGACCTTTGCGAACTACACCGTCGTACCCGAAATTGCGCTTGCCAAAATCCGCGAAGACGCGCCGTTCGAAAAAGTCTGCTACATCGGCTGCGGCGTTACTACCGGCATTGGCGCTGTCATCAATACCGCAAAAGTAGAGCCGGGTGACAACGTGATTGTGTTCGGCTTGGGCGGCATAGGTCTGAACGTGATCCAGGGCGCGCGCATGGCGGGCGCCGACATGATTGTTGGTGTCGATATCAACCCCGCCCGTGAAGAGCTGGCCCGCAAGTTCGGCATGACCCACTTCGTCAACTCCAACGAAGTCGAAGGTGATCTCGTACCTTATTTGGTAAATCTGACCAAGGGCGGCGCCGACCATACGTTCGAATGTATCGGTAACGTCAAGCTTATGCGCCAGGCACTTGAATGTGCCCATAAAGGCTGGGGCAAAAGCACCATTATCGGTGTCGCAGGGGCCGGTCAGGAAATCGCGACCCGTCCATTCCAGCTGGTTACAGGCCGGGTCTGGCAAGGTTCGGCGTTTGGCGGTGCACGCGGCCGCACCGATGTGCCGAAAATCGTTGATTGGTACATGGAGGGCAAGATCAATATCGATGACCTCATTACTCATGTCATGCCTATCGACAAGATCAATGATGCTTTCCAGATGATGAAGGACGGGACGTCCATTCGTTCGGTCGTTACGTTCTAGAAAAGTATTATGAATGGGCCCATATGCCGCGTCGCTGCGGTATATGGGCCGTTTTTATGTGCGATAAATCGAGGTTGAAAAAATGACGATGCAAATTATTTCCCAAAATAAAAGCTTTGGCGGAACGCAGGGTGTGTATAGCCACGAATCGGCGGAAACAGGGTGCACCATGCGTTTTGGCGTGTACTTGCCGCCAGCGGCGCAGCAAGGGCCAGTGCCGGTCTTGTTCTGGTTGTCGGGCCTGACTTGCACCGAAGAGAACTTCATCGCCAAGGCTGGCGCCCAGCGTATCGCCGCCGAATTGGGTATTGCTATTGTGATGCCCGACACCAGCCCGCGCGGTTTGAATTATCCCGGTGATGCCGATAGCTATGATTTTGGCGTCGGGGCGGGGTTTTATGTCGATGCAACGCAAGCGCCCTGGGCTGTCGGCTATCGGATGTATTCGTATATCACTAAGGAGTTGTTCCCCTTGGTGGCCAAGGGGTTTTCGGTCGAGTCTTCGCGCGCGGGCATTTTCGGCCACTCCATGGGGGGGCACGGAGCACTGACCATAGGCTTGAAAAACCCTGACTTGTTCAAGACGATTTCGGCATTTTCACCTATCGTTTCGCCTACTCGTTGCCCCTGGGGTGAAAAGGCACTGACCGGTTATTTGGGCAGTGATCGCGATGCCTGGGCAGATTACGACGCCACCGCATTGGTCAAGAAACATGGCTGGTCGGGGCCTGCATTGTTGGTCGACCAGGGTACGGACGACCAGTTCCTGGAAACGCAACTCAAGCCCGAACTGTTGGTCGCTGCATGTGCTGATGCCCAAGTCCCTCTGAATCTGCGTATGCAGCCTGGCTATGACCATAGCTATTTTTTCATTTCGACCTTTATTGAAGATCATTTGCGTTATCACGCTGCCCATCTGTAAATGCAAATCGTTTACACTTACGGCCAGCTGAATAATCTGATTTATTAATTTAGGGACGAGGCGATGCTTCGGGGGATAAGTTATGCGTAAATTGTTGCTGGGTGCGGCGCTAGCCGCTTTGATCAGCACAGGGGCCAATGCCGCTGTGGAACCTAAAGCGGTTGTTAAAACCTATGCAGACTTGGCGCAGGCCGAGTACGAGGACGCCTTGTCCACCGCGCGCTTGCTGCAAAAGTCGATAGCCGACTTACTGGCCAAGCCTAGCGCCGATACGTTGAAAGCGGCCCGCACTGCCTGGCTGGATGCGCGCGTGCCTTACCAGCAAACTGAAGCCTTCCGTTTTGGTAATCCCATCGTTGACGATTGGGAAGGGAGCGTAAACGCCTGGCCGTTGGACGAGGGCATGATAGATTATGTGGATGCGTCCTATGGCACCGATTCGGATGCCAATGCCTATTATGTCGTTAACGTTATTGCCAAC
>DATJCP010000574.1:0-7175 GCA_035514715.1 Candidimonas sp. | reverse complement strand
GCCACAGATGAACGGACCACGGCAAAGTCAGGCCAAGCAACACTGGCACATAAAACCAGAACGGACTAGGGTTATTAAAGCCCTTGTCGAAAAAACGGTAAAAATGCTGATAAACGATGTAGTAGTCAAAGAAGCCCTCGTAGCGCTGCTGCATATACAGCACCCACGGTAGCGCCAGCACCAGAAAAACAGCAATCCCGGGCAATGACACCATACGCCACATTGTGTCGAAACGGCGGCGCCCCAATAGCCAGAAAAAAATTATGCCCCCTGGCAGCACAATACCAATCAGGCCCTTGGCCAGGAAGCCTGCCGCTGCCAGCGCATAGGCCAGCGACAACACGGCGCGATAAGGCTCTTCATTTTCGGACTTGAATGCGGCGACGGCACCGGCAATAACAGTGGCAGCGATAATGCCAGCCACCATCATATCCAGGTCGGCATAATGCGCGGCGCCGAAGAACAAGGGCTGGGTAGCCAGGACAATGACAGCAACAATGGCTACGCGCTGATTGACATAATGCTTCAGGAACCAGAACAGCACCGCTGCCATCAGCGTCGCTGACAAAACCGAGCTGAGCCGGGCGGCCCACTCATTAACACCAAAGACATTCAAGGACAGTGCGGTAAGCCAATAAAACAGCGGCGGCTTATGAAAAAAGGGCAAGCCGTCCAGGCGCGGCACAGCATACTGCCCGACGCTCAACATATTCCATGCTATGCCGACATAGCGCCCTTCATCCGGCAACAACAGCGGATACAGGCCAGTAGTAGCCGCAAGCCATACAAAGACAACGATACTTACCAGCGCAGTCGATTGCACATTAAGTATTTTTGACGCATTCAGTAACAACGGGCTTGTGCCTGCTGAACCGGGCCGAGTATTACCTCGCGCCGACGCTTGCTGGAGGTGCATAGTGGAAAAACTTTAGATAAACAGCAAATATTGAAACTTAAAGAAGAATCAAAAACTCAGGATATGCCAGAAAACCAGTCAGCTTTTTGCCTAATCTTGCGCAGATGTTTCGCTATTTGTACTGTGAGCAGCCAAACCTTGCCCTGCCTGACTTCGCAACAAATACACCGGGCGATTTTTAACTTCGCTAAAAATACGCGCTACGTATTCTCCGACTACCCCAACGGAAATTAGTTGCACACCGGCAAAAAATAACACGACAGTAATCAGCGTAGTCCAGCCTTGCACCGGGTCGCCATACAGCAGATGAGTAATAATGATGAACAAGCCATAGGCGAATGACAACAATGAAAGGCCCATGCCGAACAAGCTTAGCAGTCGCAACGGCCAAGTCGTAAAGGCGGTCAGGCCATCAACCGCAAAATGCAATAGCTTGAAAGGCTTGAAACTGGTTTTCCCATACAGACGTTCGGGCGGCGAATACAGCATAGGCTCAGAACGGAAGCCCACCCAGGCAAACAGGCCTTTCATGAAGCGATTGCGCTCGGGCATCATCAGCAAGGCATCGACGACGGCGCGGTCCATTAAACGAAAGTCACCGGCATTTTCAGGTACCTGCAAACCGCTGGAAGTGCGCATCAGCTTATAGAAAAGCCGTGTACCCACACGCTTGAACAACGACTCGTCGGCTCGGTTGGCACGCACGGCATAAACCATTTCAACGCCCTGACGCCAACGCTCGACCATTTCCGGGATAAGAGCCGGCGGATGCTGCAGATCGGCGTCCATGCAAACGACCACTGCGCCTTTAGCTGCCTCTAGCCCTGCGGTAAGGGCCGATTCTTTGCCAAAGTTGCGGGAAAATTGCAAATACTTGATTTCAGGATACTGTGCGGCCCAGCGCTGCATGGTGCTTGGCGTTGCATCGGTGCTGCCGTCATCCACCACAATGATTTCATACAGTGGGGCCTGTGTTTTCAACACGGCTATCAAGCCGGGAAGCAACACATTCAAATTAGCCTCCTCGTTAAAACAAGGAACGACACAAGTCAGCGAGGCTGGCTGTTGCAAATTGATAGACATGAACTCAGCGGCCACCGAAGCTGTAAGGAATTGGCATAGGTAAGGTGCCGGGTCAACAAATACCTAGCCGGGGATAGTAGCGTATAACCTTATGAACAGTAAAGATTCAGCTCGCCCCGCCCCGATCGTGATTGACTAGTCATGGTTTTTTTTATAAGATTACTTTTAAATGAATCTTATAAACACAATACCACCTGTTGCGTATTGTACTTGCTTCCCAAGCCCACCTTACCCAGCAGGAACACCCTAGATGGACAGATCCGAACTCTGCACTGAAGAAGAAATTACTACCCTGGTTTACGGATTCTACGACAGGGTACGAGCGGACGCCATGCTGGGACCCGTCTTCAATTCCCACATCGACGACTGGGACACGCACTTGAAAATCATGGTCCGCTTCTGGTCATCGCTGCTGCTGGGCACGGGGGCATATAGTGGCACGCCCATGCCCAAACATGTAGCCCTGCCCGACCTGCATGCCAACATGTTCAAACAGTGGCTGGCCTTGTTCCATGAAACCACCAACGAACTGCCTAACCGCTTGCTGGCAACACGCGCCGAAGAATACGCCCAACGCATAGCACGAAGCTTGTGGTACGGCTATCAAATCAACAACGAACCCAATCGTATTCCGTCGGAGCTTGGAAATGGCTGACCTGCTGCAAATCGAAGAGCGTAACCCCGCCCCCACTAACCGCCCCGACATGAAGGCCTTTCTCAGCCTCGGATTTCGTCCGCTATACATCGCCGGCGCTGGCTGGGCATTGATTTCAATCGCATTGTGGATTTTTGCGCCCCAGTTGCTCGGCCAGCCGCTAGCAGCGGTTGCCTGGCATGCCCACGAAATGCTATGGGGCTTTATTGCCACCATTGCCGTCGCATTCTTATTAACCGCCAGTGCGACCTGGACAGGCTTCAACCCCCTGAAAGGCACGCCTCTTGGCTTGGTCTGCCTGCTTTGGGTTATTGCACGCGCAGGCTATCTGTTTGGCGGCACAACAGGCTTCTGGATTGCAGGTATTGCCGAATCCGCCTTCTTTGCCATTAGCGCCATCAGCCTGATGAATGTCATGTTCAAGGGCAAGAGTCGGCGCAACTATGGGGTCCCTTGGCTGGTGCTGGGTTTGGGTATAGCCAATGTCCTTTACCTGCAAGCCGCCTATAAAGGCGATTACATCCTGCTTATGCAACGCTTCGATCTGGGCTTGATCTGCATGGCGGTTATTGTCCTGCTCATTGGCCGCCGGGTCATTCCGTTCTTCGCAATGCGCATGGTTCCAGGCTTGCAGTTACCCATGCAAGTACGCATCGGCCAGGCTCAAATGGCTATCAGCGTGCTGGCCATCCTGTTCGGCATCGTAGGCCTGCCCCTGTACATGGCAGCGGCGCTCGCCATCGCCGGCGCCATCAGCCTGTGGCAAACGGTACGCTGGAAACCCTTCTCGGTCCTGCACAAGCCCATGCTTTGGATACTTTACCTGGGCTACATCGCCATGGGCGTAGGCCTGCTGTTTGCCGCCATTCATGTCAGCGGTCTGGGTTCGGGCGTATTAGCCCGAGCCGCCACCCACGTGCATATCATCGGTATGGGCGGCTTCGCCATACTGATCATCGGAATGTTGACACGCACAGCGCTAGGTCACCTTGGGCGCCCGCTGGCCTTGGATCAAAGCATGCTCAACAGCTATTACCTGATGATTGCCGCCGTCGTGCTGCGCCTTGCCGCACTCTGGCCATCCAATGCCAGCGGCTGGCTACTGCAGGCCGCTGCGCTATGCTGGATACTTGCCATGGGCCTGTATCTATGGCGCTTCGTACCCATGCTGATTCGCCCGCGGCGTGCCGCATCCCCATCACCTTAACGAGGGCAGCATGCGTCTAACCACCATGACCGATTACGCGATGCGCTTGCTGATGTATGTCGGCAGGCACCCGGATCGCCTGTGCACGATTTCTGAAATTGCGCAGGCCTACCAGATATCCGAACCGCATCTCATGAAAATCACCCATCGCCTGGCGCAGCAAGGCTGGATAGAAACCATAAGGGGCAAGAATGGCGGCATGCGCCTGGGCCGCCGCCCCGAAGACATCAGCCTGGGCGCGGTGGTCCGAGATACCGAAAACGACCTCGCGCTGGTTGAATGCTTCATCAGCGAAAACAACTGCACGTTAAGCGGCCATTGCGGCCTGACGGGCATTATTCAAGGTGCGTTGCAGAAATTCCTGCAGCATCTGGACAGCTACACGCTGGCCGACATTTTGCCCGACCCCGACAAACGCGGCTCAACGCAGGAAGTGCAAGTAATAAAGCGGATGGATATAGCGTAGGCAATCGTGCCGAAACAGGTGCTTTGCCGCAAGTGAACGCTAGCCGAAAAAGCGGCTAAAAAATCTGCCGCCTAGCAATCGAAGTGATTAAGCAGCTTCATGAGCAAAGGGCGTACAGCCCGTAGTTCGTCAAGATGCGCGCTGGAAAGAACAGCCAGCTTTTGTTCCGCCAACGGCGTGATTGCCACGCGGACACGCCGGCGGTCTTCCGGGTCGCGGAAACGCCGCACTAGCTCCATGCGAGCCAGGCGATTGATCAATTCGACCGCGCTATGATGCCGTATCAGTAAGTGTTCGGCCACATCGCCCACGCTGGGTGGCGCAGTAATACTTAAAGCCTTGACGACCAGCAAGGCCTGATGCTGTTGCGGCATCAGGCCAACCTCGGCCGCAGCCGATTCACTGAAATTGCTGAATCGCCGTAACGCCAAACGAAACGTTGCCAGTGCCTGGTAATCGGCGGCGGTCGGCGTCCCGTCTGGACTTTTGGAAGGATTATTGTAGGACGTCACGGGCAGATTCAGGACATGTTTAAACCAGGTCGCAGCGCACGGTTATAGGATGCGAGCGCAGGACCGAAATTACCGTATCGTCGATTTTACCTTCAACGTCGGAAATCACGTAACCGATCTGGCCACGCGTCTGCAATTGCTGGCTGACAATGTTCAGGCCGTGCTCTGCCATCATATTACTTAAGGTACCCATGGCGCCCGGCAAGTTCCGGTGCACATGAAGAATGCGCGCCGTGCCGGCCACTTCCTGATAAGGAATCTCTGGAAAATTGACCGCCCCTTTGGTGGTGCCGCTTAATACATAGCGGACCAGTTTTTCAGCGACCTCGCGACCGATATTTTCTTGCGACTCCTGGGTGCTGCCCCCAATATGCGGAGTAAGAATGACATTCTGCATGCCGATCAACGGACTAACCAAGGGTTCGTTGGCGCTTTTAGGCTCGACGGGGAAGACATCCAGCGCTGCACCCGACAAATGCCCCGACAGCAAAGCCGCATGCAAAGCGTCAATATCGACTACCGTGCCGCGTGAAGCATTGATAAGAATGGCGCCGGGCTTCATGGCCGCGATGGCGGCGGCATCCATGATGTTCTTGGTGGCCTTGCCCCCCGGAACATGCAGCGTCACCACATCAGACTGCGCCAGCAGCTTTTTAAGCGCCGTGCTGGCCCTTGCGTTGCCCAACGGCAACTTGGCTTCTATGTCATGGAAAATGACCCGCATACCTGCCGCCTCAGCTAGCGTACCGACCTGCGAGCCGATATTGCCGTAACCAATGACGCCCAGTGTTTTTCCACGCGCCTCAAAAGCGCCATCAGCTGTTTTGTCCCAATGCCCCTGATGCACGCGGGCATTCTTTTCGGGAATACGGCGCAACAGCAAAATAGCTTCGCCCAATACCAGCTCGGCGACCGAACGCGTATTGGAAAACGGCGCATTGAATACCGGCACACCATGCAGCATGGCGGCGTCAAGATCGACCTGGTTAGTGCCTATGCAAAAGCAGCCAACAGCGCGTAAATCGGGAGCATCCGACAGCAATGCGGCATCAAGATGCGTACGGGAGCGAATGCCTACAAGGCTGGCGCCGCGCAAAGCGTCATGCAAGGCGTCAGGAGACAACGACGAGGCGTGCGTAACGATATCGTTAAATCCTGCGGCCACAAAAACTTCTTTAGCACTAGGGTGTATGTTCTCGAAAAGGACGATACGGCTCATGAAATGCAAACTCCGGCAAACATCAAAACACCATTGTGACGCATCTTTGCCAGCAGCATACCTGCAGCCCTGCTGGCAACAGGGAGAAAGTAGACAATACCGCTATTCAAGCACCAAACGCAGTGCCGGTTCAATAGCTCGCGCCGATAGGGCCTGAGGTTCGGCAACCTTGAATACGCTAACCGCGGCGACCAGATTGTCAGCCTGCTGCTGCAGCGAATGGGCTGCGGCAGCAGCCTCTTCAACCAATGCGGCGTTCTGCTGGGTCACGCTATCCATTTGCGTTACCGCCTGGTTGATCTGCTCGATACCGGAAGTCTGCTCTTGGCTGGCTACCGTGATTTCCCCCATGATATCCGTTACGCGCTTGATACTGCTGACGATTTCCTCCATGGTCTGGCCAGCAGTGCTGGCCAGCAGACTACCCTCATCCACCCGGCTTACCGATTCGTCGATGAGGCCTTTGATTTCCTTGGCGGAAGCTGCCGAACGCTGCGCAAGACTCCTAACCTCCGAGGCAACCACAGCAAAGCCGCGACCCTGCTCACCTGCACGCGCGGCTTCGACTGCCGCATTCAAGGCCAGAATATTGGTCTGAAATGCAATGCCGTCGATAATGCCGATGATATCGACGATTTTCTGAGAGGACACATTGATGGAAGCCATCGTGTCCACGACTTGCTTGACGACCTGACCACCCTTGAGCGCCACATTGGAGGCCGACAGAGCAAGCTGGTTGGCCAAGCGGGCATTATCGGCATTCTGCGTAACCGTGCTGGTCAGCTCTTCCATCGAGGCTGCAGTCTGCTCCAGGGAACTGGCCTGCGCCACCGTGCGCGCCGACAAATCGGTATTGCCTGCCGCTATCTGGCTTGATGCTATGGCAATACTGTCGGTGCCCATGCGCACCTGCGCCACGATATTGATCAAGCTGCTGTTCATATCGCCCAGCGCTTGTAGCAACTGTCCGGTCTCGTCCGTGCCGTGCGCCTGGATAGTCGAGGTCAGGTCGCCACTCGCCACCCTCTGGGCCACATTCAAAGAGCGGCTTATCGTTCCCACCATAGAGCGCGTTACCTGCACCGCAAACCACAACGCCAGCAAGCTCAATAGATCG
>DATJCP010000573.1:0-4496 GCA_035514715.1 Candidimonas sp. | reverse complement strand
CTTGTATCCCCGTGAATTGGCCTTGACCCGGCGCACGCGTAAGTCGCCAGTCCCTGCCCCGGCCACAGCCGCCGTCGCGTAAGAAGGCATGCCTAGACGGCTACGGCCAGCAGCAGGTTAGTGCCCAGAGAGGGAGACCGTGGCATTACGTACGGCCAGCGCATGTAGGTGTTGATCTGGCTGCTACCGTACGTTGCTAGTGGTTCCGTGCGGTCACGTGCCGCGTTCCGTTTCATCAGGCGCCGGGCCTGAGGGGATTCGTCCCAAAGCGTCTATTCCGAAGCATTCGTCTTGTAGACATCCACCCGTAAAAAACGTCGTCCGATCAACGTCATTGTGAGGCGCAGCGAGCTGGGGTGGGCCTGGCGAATTTTGAGCGCGCCGCGCAGTCAGCCTGGATCGAGGAGGAAAGGCGCGCTGTTTGAGCGTCCGTTTACGGACGACAGTCCGTGGACGCGAGTTCGCGCCTGGCCTCGATCCAGGCTGACTGCGCGGGAAGTCCCGAAAGGGACCGCAGCGAGGATTCGCCAGGCCCACCTCGGCTCGCTGCGCCGTCATAAGAACCGATAACGTGATCACAAAAACGATAACGCCGTCATTAAGAACAATAACGGCACCATAAAAAACATAACCGACAGAAGAAACGCTAAACCCGAGTCCGATCCCGCATATACAGCAACGCCCCCACCGG
Organism: Candidimonas sp.; assembly: GCA_035514715.1. Taxonomy (GTDB): domain Bacteria; phylum Pseudomonadota; class Gammaproteobacteria; order Burkholderiales; family Burkholderiaceae_B; genus Pollutimonas. Next base: position 3,805 of record DATJCP010000573.1, on the reverse strand, counting down.
CCACATCAACCCCACCAGCGCCCGAGACCCAATCCCACGCAACCCGCGCCCACTAGGCATAGGCTGATTAATATGCCGCAAATGCAACGAAAACCGCGTATACCTTGCCGCCGCCATCAAAAAAGCCTGCGGCTGGTAACGAAACCAAGGTAGGCACTCGACAATCGTATCCTGCGCCAGCAGCCACAAACCCAACGCATGCTGCTGCCCGCTTTCCCTGCCCTGGCTGGATAGCGAATCCGAACTATCGTGATAAACCCTGAAAACCTGGTTCACAAACCGCGTCAAATAACCCGCACGGGCAATGGCGCGCCACACCAGGCTTTCCGGCACAAAGCCGGCAATTTCTTCAGGGAAAGGAAACTGCAAAAGAACATCGGTACGCAAACAACCGAACTTCTCGCCCTTGATGTGGTACTTGAAAGTCATGTCCAGCGACGTTGCGTCGATGACATCGCGCGGAAACATATCGCCGACGATATTGCCGTTGGGACGCGCGCACAAACCAGTAATGGCAACGAAACGGGAACGCTCCCCCTCGGGAATTCCCGCCCAGGCCCCCGCCATCGCATACAAGGCATTGGTATCAAGGCTATCGTCGCTATCCAGCGCCACGACCAGCTCGCCATTGGCCTTTTTTACGCCCCGATTGAACGCAGTTTTCTTATGCTGATTCTTTTGCCAGACGTAATGAATCGGGAAACTGGCTTCCTGCTGCCAGCGCACGACCATGGCGCGCGTACTGTCGGTCGAACCGTCATCGACAATCACCCATTCGAAATCCTGGAATGACTGTTCGCGCAGGGAAAGGTACACCCGCTCCAGCGTGTGCGCTCGATTGTAGGTGGGCGTGACGACCGTAAATAGGTGACGCCAAGTGTGCATGGTCATTTTCGATATCTTCTGCTAATGCAAGCGATGATAGGCCCAAAAAAAACCGCAGAGGTTGAATCTGCGGTTTCCTTGCCTTACTTACATCCAGACATATTCCATGCAACAAATGCAGCGTTATGGCAAAACCCTAATGCTGCAACACGACCTATGCCAATATAAGCAGCTTAGACGCGTTTGACTTTCTCAAGCATCTTGAAAACGCCCTTGGGCGCGCGCACGAAAAGGCGCTTGAAAGCCTTGCCCAAGCAACGGCGCTCTAGGGTGTTACGACGCGTACGTTTGATGTCTGCCATGGTGATCTCCGATCTTTACATGCATAGGCCCGCAAAGACGCGACCCTAGAAAATTAGTTAACTCGCCATTCTACCTTAAAACAACCCCAACACACAAAAGGGGTCAAGTGCAACGGTCATAAAAAGAACGATTATCATAATGCCATGAGCTCACATATTCGCATCTTCGGCGCGCGCCAGAACAACCTCAAGAACCTTGACGTTTCCATCAATACCGGCGAACTGCTGGTGCTGACAGGCGTTTCTGGGTCGGGCAAAAGCTCCCTGGCTTTTGACACCCTGTATGCCGAAGGGCAGCGGCGTTATGTAGAAACCTTCTCGCCCTACGCGCGGCAGTTCCTTGACCGCATGGACAAACCGCAAGTCGACCGCATCGAAGGCATCTTGCCGGCCATCGCCATCGACCAGGTCAATCCGGTACGCAACTCGCGCAGCACCGTGGGCACCATGACCGAGCTCAACGATCACCTGAAGCTTCTGTACGCGCGCCTGGGGCGCCTGTACTGCCAATGCTGCGGCACGCAAGTGCAGCGCGACAACCCCGAGTCCATTCAACAACAACTGGCTGTACGCACCCAGGCGGATGACCCGCGCCTGGTCATCACCTTCCCTATCGTGATCCCGGCCAACTTCACTGAAGAAGAGGTGCGCGGTTTCCTGGATCAACAGGGCTATACACGCATTCATCACGAAGAAACCCGCCTGCAAACGCCTCCTATCCCCAAAGGAAAGGGCAAAAGCAAGCGCCCTGCCAAGGCTGAAAAACTGCGTGTGCTGTATGTGATTCAAGACCGCTTTCGTTTTGGCACAGCCGAACCGCAGCGTGTCATGGAGGCGCTCGACGCCGCGCTAAAGCAAGGCGACGGCCACATCACCATCTACGCTATGGGGGAAACTCCCGAACAGGAAACTGCCTGGCGATTCAGCAACCGCCTGCATTGCGCCCATTGTGATATTGAATACAGCACACCGCTGCCCAGCACTTTCTCTTTCAACTCTCCGCTAGGCGCCTGCGAGTCCTGCCGCGGCTTTGGCCGTGTCATGGGCATCGACTACGGGCTGGTTGTGCCCGACGAGAAAAAGACGCTGCGCGGCGGCGCCGTCAAGCCATGGCAGACCACCAGCTACAAAGAATGCCAGGCTGAAATGGAGCAATACGCGCCAGCGGCGGGGGTACGCCTGGACACCCCTTGGGAAGCGCTCACCGAACAGGAAAAAGGCTGGGTCATCAATGGCACGCCTGACTGGAAAGGCGGCCAGAACGCCTGGAAAACCCAGTGGTACGGCGCACAGCGCTTCTTCGACTGGCTGGAATCGCGCGCCTACAAAATGCATGTGCGCGTACTGCTGTCCAAATACCGCAGCTACACGCCCTGCCCCACTTGCGGCGGCGCGCGTCTGAAACCCGACGCCACACTGTGGCGCCTGGGCAACGACACCGCAACAGACAGCGACGGCACCTATGCCCGCTTCATGCCTGTGCATGCCAGCTGGACTCGTGAACAGCTGAATGCCTTGCCCGGCCTGGGCATACACGATCTGATGCGCTTGCCTATCAGCCGTGTACGCGATCATTTCTTCGACATCAGCTTTGGCGCCAGCATCGACGCGGCCATAGACTTGCTGCTTAACGAAGTCCGCACCCGCCTGAAGTTCCTGTGCGATGTAGGCCTGGGCTACTTGTCCCTGGACCGCCAAAGCCGGACGCTGTCGGGCGGCGAAGTCCAGCGCATCAACCTCACCACGGCGTTAGGCACCTCGCTGGTCAATACCCTTTTCGTGCTCGACGAACCCTCCATCGGGCTGCATCCACGCGATATGCACAGGGTCGTGGAAGTCATGCACAGGCTGCGCGCCAACGGCAATACGCTAGTCGTGGTCGAACACGACCCGCAAGTCATGATCGCCGCCGACCGCATCATGGATATCGGCCCCGGGCCAGGCGAACGCGGCGGGCAAATTGTGTTCGACGGCACGCCGCAAGCCTTGCGCAATGCCGACACGCTTACCGGCAACTACCTTGGTGGCCGCCTGCGCGTCGAGGCCCCACGGCCCATGCCGGTGGCGGCCAATACGCCCCGCCTGGTGCTTGAGGGCGTCAAGGCCAACAATCTTAAAAACGTATCGGTGTCCATTCCCCTGGGTCGCCTGGTATGCATAACAGGCGTATCCGGGTCGGGTAAATCAACCCTGATCCAAGATGTGCTGTACCCGGCCATCCTCAAGCAAAAAGGCAGGCCCACCGAAGCACCCGGCGAGCACACCCATCTTCTGGGCGTTGAACAGCTGGCCGATGTGGTCATGGTAGACCAAACCCCAGTCGGCAAAACAGCGCGCTCCAACCCCGCCAGCTATGTCGGCGCTTTCGATGCCATCCGCAAGCTCTTCGCGCAGGCCACCCTGTCCAAAGAGCGCGGCTATACCGCGGGCACCTTCAGCTTCAACAGCGGCGACGGCCGTTGCCCCACCTGCGGCGGCACAGGCTTCGAACACGTCGAAATGCAGTTCTTGTCCGACGTCTACCTGCGCTGCCCCGATTGCGACGGCAAGCGCTTCCGCCCGGAAATCCTGGAAGTCAAAGTCGAACACCTGGGCCGCAGCGCATCCATCGACCAGGT
>DATJCP010000572.1:0-3692 GCA_035514715.1 Candidimonas sp. | reverse complement strand
ACATTAATCTCCTGAGAATTCCGGCTCACGGCCGGCCAGAAATGCCCTCACACCTTCTTGGTGATCGCGGCTTTCAGCATAGTTGAAAAGGATCCGAAGTTCGGACTCGGATAAAGGTTCAGGACTGGCACACAAGCGCGCCACTGTCTGCTTATTGATGCGTGCCGCCATGGGCGCTCCGCGCGCCAGCTTGCGGGCCGTGCGCATGACGTCGTCAGCCACCTCGGTATCTGGCAGCACGCGCGTCAGCAGGCCCTTGGCCATGGCTTCGGCAGCACCGAACACGCGACCTTCAAGCAGGATTTCCAGCGTCGCCGCCCTGCCTGCCAAGGCCAGCAGGCCGCGCATCTCATCTGGCGCCATGGGAAAACCCAGGCGATTGATGGGAACACCGAAACGCGACGAACTGCCGGCAATACGCAAGTCGCACTGACTGGCGATTTCAAGGCCGCCGCCTACGCATACGCCTTCAATCTGAGCCATAACGGGATGTACGCACGCCGCTATCGCGGCCAGAGCCGGGGCAAGCACTTGCGTGTGGTAGCGCATGACGCCTTCCAGATCGGCGCGCTGTTGGGGAAATTCGCGGATATCCGCGCCAGCGGCAAAATTTCCGCCCTCGCCGCGCAAGACTACGCAGCGCAGGTCTTTATTATTGGAAAGCGCGGTGAATGTAGTGGCAAGGCTCTGCCACATGGCGATGCTGATCGCATTCAAGCGCCCCGGATGGCTAAGCGTTACCAGCGCAATCGCGCCATCGTATTCAACCAGGACCTGGCCTGCGGCGCTGGAATCAATATGGGCTATAGCCATCGCAGATTAAGCCCCGTCTTGGGTTTGCCCTCGGCCAACTGGGCCAGATTGTCATCCAGCTGATCCAGGTCGTAAAGATAATTGACCATGATGGCGCACGACTGCGCGAGGCCTTTTGTAGAGAGGTCTGCCGCCCAGTTCACACGTTCAATACGCGCGCCATTGCCCAGGTGAAACCGCGCAACCGGATCGACAGGTTGGCCATTTTTCATGCTTTTAAGATACAGACCGGCCAGACGCAGGCCTGTACGCTGCACCGATTCGGACGCTTTACCGTTTGCTGCGGCCTGCAAGCGCTCAACCCACTTCTGTCCTGCCAACGCATCGCCCAGCGCCTGCTGCTTGTCTGCCTTGTCGTTCAACAAACTTTGCATGGCCTCGCCGTCCTGCTTGCCCAGCCACTCGGCAAAACCCGGCATCGGCGATAACGTGGCAAAAGACTTAAGCTTGGGCAGTTCCTTCAACAGTTCATCAACAACCCGTTTAAGCAGGAAATTGCCAAAACTGATCCCACGCAAGCCCGGCTGGGTATTGGAAATGGAATAGAAAATGGCCCAGCGCGCCTTGTTCAAGTCGGACGACGGCACTTTAGGATCGAGCAAAACCTGCACGTTGTCCGCCATTTGGGCGGCAAAGGCCACCTCGACAAAAATCAACGGCACATCATTCATGCGCGGATGAAAGAAGGCATAGCAACGGCGCTGATCGGCGACCCTGTGACGCAATTCTTCCCAGGACCGAATTTCATGCACAGCCTCGTACTGAATCAGTTTTTCCAGTAAAGAAGCAGGCGAATCCCAGGTGATGGGCCTCAATTCCAACATGCCCACGTCAAACCAACTAGACAGCAAGCCTTCGAGCTCGCGCTCGAGTACGCTCAGGCCTGCCACTTGGTTGCGCCAGCGCAGCATATCGGCACGCAGCTCAACCAAAAGATGCAGGCTATCGGCCTGCGCATATAAACGGCGGAATAGACGCAAGCCCTGATCACCGCGCGGCTCCAGCCCCGCACTGGCCTGCACCAAGGCGGCCAGCAAGGCTCGGCGCTCTTTGGCATCGGCGGCAAGATAACGCACGCTCCATTGCTTGGCCAGCTTGTTGGCTGCGACATCGGTCATTCGAGCCGAGAAAAGCGTCTGCGTTTCTGCCGGCACCGGCCAACGATCACGTTCCAGCCACCGGCCCAGACGAGCTATCAGGCCGTGAGCGCCATTGCTCTTCGATTCATCAAGCTCGGCGTCGGTGTTGGCTGGCGCCTGCTCCTTTGTGTCCGTAGCTGTCATGATAGGTCAAGCTCCTGGGGGTTGGAATGGACTGCCGATGGCGTGTCGGGCGCCTGCTCGGCCTGGGCGGACAAGGTATGCAGCGCATCAAGCTGGCACATAAGATGCTTGCGCGTCAACGCTTCCGCGCCCTTGGGGTCGCGTGCCTTGAGTGCAGAAAAAATGGCCATATGCTCGGCGCAAGACGCTTGCACACGCCCAGGCAAAGCAAGGCTTTTATGGCGAGAAAGGCTCAGTACATGGCGCAGGTTATCGACAAGATCCGATAACCAATGATTGTCGGCCAAGGCCTGGATCGCTTCATGGATCAGTGCATTGGTTGCATAGTACTTGTCGGTATTACCGGCGGCGGCATGCATTTGCAATTGTTGATGCAAGGGCTCCAGCCGCTTGAGATCCTGGTCGCTGATTTTCCGGGCTGCTTCGTAGGCGCAACGCCCTTCCAGCATGGCCATCAATGGAAAAATATCATCTATGTCGCGGGGGGACAACTCGTTAATGAAACAGCCCCGGCGCGGTTCCAGCCTGACCAGGCCTTCGTTGGCCAGGACTTTAAGAGCTTCCCGCAACGGTGTGCGCGAAATGCCCAGCTCTTTAGTCAGGCTGACTTCATCCACCCAGGAGCCCGCCGTCAGTTCGCACGACTGGATCATGGCGCGCAGCCTATTGGCAACCTCCAGATACAACACCTGCTGGACAATACGAGTGCTCACGGCGAGATCCTGTGATAACTGCTTGTGATTAGTAATTCATAATTATGGCGATCTGCTGAAATTAAACAATAGGTAGCGGCCTATAGTTATCCCTAGGACGAATTACCGAGCAGCAGTCCGAATTCGACTGCTACGCAGGCATGCGCTGCCTTATCATGAACGTTTTAACTGTTTCATTGCGCGGTGTGCACTCGTGCCTAGCCGCACTTTTCCGGAGCCACATAATGAAGGTTGCAGCGCAGTCTGGATTGGTCACCAACGATAGCAACTGGCATGACGAAACCACGGTTTTGCATGGCGATGCCGATTTCGTGCACGATGCGTCCGTGGTGGCGCCGATCCATTACAGCGCCACCTTCCGTGCGGAAAGCGCGACCGAATTCGCCGATATGGCCAATACCCCTCGCCACCCCGGCTTCTATACACGTTACGGCAATCCCGTACACAAACGCGTTGAAGCCATACTTGCCGAACTTGAAGGCACCGAAACCGCGTTGCTGATGGCATCAGGCATGGGGGCAATAAGTACCACCATCCTGGGGCTGGTATCTGCGGGCGACCATGTCATCGCTCAACAGCGCCACTACATGAGCACCTCCAAGCTATTTGAAGAAGTACTGCCCCGATTCGGCGTCACTTCCACTATCGTCGACCAGACCGACCTACAGGCGCTAGCCGCAGCAATCCGGCCTGAAACCAAGCTGATCATGGTCGAAACCCCAGTCAACCCTACGCTGTCCATTACTGATCTTGCTGCCGTAGCCGAATTGGCCAAACCTCGCGGCATCATTACCGTTGCCGACAATACCTTCGCATCGCCACTTAATCAGAAACCGCATGCACTAGGCATAGACGTTGTGGTTCACAGCGCCACCAAGTATTT
>DATJCP010000571.1:0-11163 GCA_035514715.1 Candidimonas sp. | reverse complement strand
CTGAATAATGCGTACATACAGATCTACGCGGCTGTTCGCACCGGTATCGCCTGCGGAGCCAATGATCATGGGTACGCCCAACTTGCGCGCAGCAAGTAGCATTTGCTCCAAATCATGGCGCTGCCATGCTTCTGGACTGGTCGATGTTCCCGAACCAAGTGGAACAGGGCCAACGTCGTCGCTCCCTGAATCCGCGGCAATATAGTCGGGACGAACCTCGACGCCTTTCAAAAAGCTCTCTACGCGCAAGGGAGCAAATCCCAAATGCCCGTTCGGACAAATTATTTTCATCGACTCCATTCTTACTTCTCCAAATGAGTATTACGGACGGGGAAACAACCGTTTCGCCCGCCGTTCCCTTTACGCAAGAAGGATGCCAACTCGTAATGAAAGAAGAATGATCAATAAGATCAATAGACTGAGGTTTCTCAGGGAGGGTATCCGCCCTAAACAAGCGTGAATTACACGCACAAAACGCGTGGAATTCACGCTATATTTTTACGCTTATCTGAGAAAGGAGGCATAGGGTCCAACACCACCACCTCCCCATACCCAATTTCCATGGACTGCCTGGCGGCAACCAGCGCAATATCGCCAAGCACGTCATTCCGCTGACACGCCAGCAACATCCGAATCGTGCCGGCATGGCAAACCACAATCGCATCCCGCCGCCTCAACAACACATCAGCATAAAACGCCAAGACCCGCTCCGCCATCATCGTGACGCTCTCGCCGCCACCCGGTCGATACATCGTCAAATCACCAGCCCAGGCATCAATCTCGTCGCGAGGAATATCGTCCCACGCCCGTAACTCCCAATCGCCGAAATGCATCTCGGCAAGCCGTTCATCAAACACGGGAGAAACGCAATCGAAAGCATCTGCCAAACACCGCGCCAAACCTGCGCAGCGCTGTAAAGGACTGGAATATATATCCAGGCCCTTAGGCAGTTTTGCAGACACCTCACGCAGCACATTGTCAGTATCCCGCTCGTCCACCCCGATATCCGAACTACCGTAGCAAACACCGGCAGCGACTAAAGGCTTGGGATGACGGACAAGATAAAGACGCATGACGAACCTATGTCAGAGCAGGATGCCGCCGCGCATACTCGCCAGCACACCCAGGTAAATCATCACTTCGGCAACCTGCTGCACAGCGCCCAGGCAATCCCCCGTAAACCCGCCTATGCGCCGCACAAAGAAACGTGCAAACCATATTGTTGCAACAGCCGCCGCTGTCGCTCCCGCCAGCAAGGCCCACCAGGACAACCAGCCGGCCAATCCCACTGCCGCCAAAGGCAGGCATGCCGTGAACGCGGCGATCGAGAACTCCATTGTCGACATAGACTGCGCCAGCGGCTTGGCCTTGCCCTCTTCCTTGGCATAATCCAAGCGCCAGATCAGCGCTGCCGAAAACAGACGCGACAACGGATGCGCAATCAATAGTGCAGCAACCGCCGCCTGTAAGGGCAAGTGCGCAAGCGCCATGCACTTCAACAGCAATAACAGGCCGATGCCGATTGCGCCATACGCGCCGATGCGCGAGTCCTTCATGATTTCCAGGACTCGTGCTGGGGTATAGCCACCGCCGAAACCGTCGCATACATCGGCAAAGCCATCCTCATGGAAGGCCCCAGTCAAATAAACGCCGGCAATCGTCGACAGCACTACCGCAATGGCCGGCGGCAAAACCAGGGCCGATGCAAAGTAGACGCCGGCAGCGACCACAGCCACCACCATACCAACCAACGGGTAATAACGCGACGCATGCTGCAGCCAATCTGGCTCGTACCCGACCCAGCGCGGTATCGGCAAACGTGTAAAGAACTGAAGCGCAATAAAGAAAAGCCGCAACTGGTGAATGCAGCCCCCGACCATGCCGTAAGCCGGTTGCCCTTGCTGCGACGGATTGCTCATGATGACGCCCCGGTTGTCGGACTACTCAATGCCGGCACGTCCGTTTCCGTTTGTTCGTTAACAGACTCACCTTTACCGCTGACCTGCGCCGATTCAAACGTCGCCATATCGCACAGAAACCCCACAGCGGCCTGCAGCAAAGGCAGTGCAAGCGCGCACCCCGTTCCTTCTCCCAAGCGCAAGTCCAAATGCAGCAAAGGCCGGGCGCCAAGTTCGCGCAACATACGGCTGTGTCCGTTTTCATTGGAACAATGGCAAAACACACAGTAATCAAGAATGGCTGGCTGCAACCGCGCCGCCACCATCAAGGCCGACGTCACGATAAAACCGTCTATCAGCAATACCATGCGCCGCTCTGCGGCCTTCAGCATTGCTCCCACCATCATCGCAATTTCAAATCCACCAAAGGTGGCCAGCACATCCACAGGCGTAGTCGCGTGCGCATGGCGCGCCGCGGCTTGTGCAATCACGCGACCCTTGTGCAAGACGCCTTGCGCCGACAAGCCCGTTCCCGCGCCTATGCAATCGGCAACGGGCATTCCGGCAAGCTTATGCATGATTGCCGCCGCCGATGTCGTATTGCCTATACCCATTTCGCCAAAGCCCAGCACATTACCCTGCAGCCCTGCCACCAGCACCATGCCATGCATCAAAGCCGCCTCGCACTCCTCCACCGTCATGGCGGGTTCATTGGCAAAATTGCGTGTGCCCGGCCCAACTTTTCTGGCGATCAGGCCGTCACGTGGCCCGAAGTCATGATTGACGCCAGCATCGACAATATGCAGCGCCACACCCTGCTGGCGTGCAAACACATTGATTGCAGCGCCTTGCGCCAGGAAGTTTTCCACCATCTGCCAGGTAACGCTTTGCGGATAAGCAGAAATACCTTCCGCGACAACCCCATGATCGCCAGCAAAAACCAGAATGGCCGGCGCATTCACCTGCGGCCGCGTGGTTTTCTGGATCAGGCCAACCTGCCTGGCCAGTGATTCCAGCACGCCCAGACTGCCCAGCGGCTTGGTCTTGTTGTTGATGGCCGCGTCAAGGGCCGTTGACAAGACAGCATCTTGCGTCGATTCCACATGGGAAATGTACATAAAACTCACATCCAGACTAGGGTTACAGCCCGGCATTATAGGAGGCCTGTGATATATTCCGCGACGATACAGGTGCTTTCGGAGTAGAAAAACGCGGCCATAGCTTTATGCCCGCCCACACTCTGCGAAAGTTAAACGGGAAACAGACGCGCGCTTGCCCAACGCAAGAATCACACGCCCAAACTGTGCTGCCCCCGCAACGGTAAGCATGCCTCGCATGCCAGCCCGACACCGGCCTAGATCGCCCCTTAGTCCATTTCCCGGCTCCGAATCCTGCTGGCTGCAGCACCCAAGGCTGCAACCCCGAACCGGGAATGTCTTATTGTTTACAACGTGCGGGGACGCGCGTTTTCCAGGGTCTACCATGCCTTTCACCTTAAACCGGCAAGCACTTGCCGTTCTCTCCTGTTTCATTTCGGCAGCCGCCACGGCACAAAACGCCACTACCGTTCCACAGCTTGACCAGGTCGTCGTCACTGCCAGTCGCACAGCGCAGCTCGAAAAGAATGTACTGGGCGATGTCACTGTCATCGATAAAAAAACCCTGGAAAAAGCGGGGCAGAACAGCGTAGCCGAAATACTGGCCAAACAGCCAGGGATGCAGTTTTATAACAGCGGAGGGCCGCAGACAGTAACCGGCGTTTACCTGCGAGGCACCAACCCCAGCCAAACGCTAGTCTTGATAGACGGCATTCGTATCAACAGCATCACCTCCGGTTCGACCAACTGGGGCGCAATTGATCCCGCCACGATAGAGCGCATTGAAATCGTACGTGGCGCGGGAAGCAGCCTTTATGGATCAGATGCTATTGGCGGCGTCATCAACATCATCACCAAAAAAACAGGCGAGGATCGCCCTCTTAGCGCATGGGGCAATGTTGGTGTCGGCACCTACGATACGTTCAAATCCAGCGTAGGCTTTTCCGGCGCTCAAAACGGATGGGATTACGCCTTGTCGAGCAGCATGGCTGAAAGCAGCGGCTTCAATGCCAGCAACCGATCATCAGGTGCATTTACATTTAATCCAGACAAAGACGGCTATAGCCAGAACTCGCTGACGGGTTCATTGGGCTACCGTTGGGCAGCGGGCCACCATATAGGCTTGACCGCCTATAACGGCTATATCGACGGCGACTTTGACGCGGGCTTTGACTCTGGCCGGGCACACTCGATCACCCGCCAACAGGCTTATACCCTGACCAGCACGGACGACATTACCGACTACTGGCAAAGCGTACTAAGATTTGGTTTTTCGAAAGAATATACCGATAGCCGCAGTGCTGGCGACTCATTCACTTTCGGTAGCCTGCAACGGTCTTACTCCTGGCAAAACAATCTGAAGTTTTCAGAAAACCAGAATGTCTCAGTCATTCTGGAACGCCTGGAAGAAAGGCCGGCCGGTTCATCGGCCTATACCGTTAATCGACGCGACACTAATGCGGCAGGCCTGATATACCGAGGCGATTTCGGCGCACATCACATCCAGGCCAGCGCGCGCAATGACAATATCTCGGGCTACGGCAATCAAGCCACAGGCGGCCTCGGCTATGACCTGGATCTGAACGATCAATGGCGCATCGGAGTAGCAGGCAATACCGGCTTCAGGGCGCCTACATTTGCCGACTTATACTCGCCAAACATGTGGGGCTTTGTGGGCAATCCGAATTTGAAGCCCGAGAAATCGCGAAATATTGAAGCGCGAGTGCGATATGAAACGGATACGACACGTCTTGGGGCCACGGTCTATCAGAACAAGATTCGAGACCTTATCAACACCTATGACTGCGATGCCAATTTCAATTGCACAACCAGTAATACAGAGCGTGCCACCATACGTGGCATAACACTGACTGGCGAACACGATTTCGGCAACACGACACTGCGCGCCAGCGCCGACTTCATGAATCCGCGCGATGACAATACCGGCAACCAGCTTATTCGCCGTGCCAAGCAGGTTTACCTATTGGGCGCCGAACACCGCATCGACGCACTGACGGTTGGCGCCGAATACCAGTTCACTGGCAAACGCTACGACGATGCCGCGAACACCAGCCAAAAGCTGATGGGCGGCTACAGTCTGGTCAACCTGACAGCGGCCTACGATTTCAGCAAGAATGTGGGTGTCCAAGTGCGCTGGAACAACCTCCTGAATAAAGACTACACCAATGCGTACGGCTACAACATGCCGGGCTCGAACGTATTCGTGAACCTGTCTGTCAGGATGTAGCGACATGAAGCCCGGCATGTGCATGCGATGGATTACCGGCAGGCTGGCCGTCTGCAGCCTTGCAGCCCTTGGGCTGTTGGGGCTGAGCCCGTCGCCATCGCACGCCCAGCCGGGCGGCGCTGGGCAGGAACATAGTGTTCCTGCCCAGCGCGCGATCACGCTTACTCCACACATTACCGAACTGATCTTTGCCGCCGGAGCAGGCGATAAGATTGCAGCGACAGTCACCAGCAGCAACTACCCGGCAGCAGCCCTCGACATCCCCAGAATCGGGGATGGCCTGAATATCAATGTAGAAAAAGCGCTGGCCATGCGCCCCGATCTGGTTGTGGCTTGGCAGGCTTCAACGGCAGCGCTGACGCTGGCGCCGATGCTGACCAGGCTGGACATCCCACTGATTTATTCAGCGCCACGCACTCTGCAAGACATTCCCGCGGAAATCATTCGCTTCGGCAAAATATTCGACACCAGCAGTATTGCCGATCCAATAGCCGCCGCACTATCAAAGCAGCTGTACGATTTAGCGAAACACTACGCTCACAAAACCCCTGTTTCCGTCTTTATAGAGGTTGGCACAGCCCCGCTATATACGATAGGCAACGACCCCCTGCTGAACGACGCGTTGCGCATCTGCGGCGGTGTCAATATTTATGCTGGCGCCGCAGTCGCTGCGCCGCAAGTCAGTGCCGAAAGCGTGCTGGTGGCGCAGCCAGCTGTCATCATCACATCAGCATCCGACCACGCCCGCCTGGCGGAAGCACAACAGCGTTGGTCCAGACTGCACCTGACCGCAGCACTGCAAGGGCATATATACGGCATTGACCCCGACCAGCTGTTTCGCCCTGGCCCTCGCATGGTGGACGCCACCGAATCGCTTTGCCGGTATCTGGACGCGGCGCGCCAAAGCTAAGATTACCCCTTCAGCGCCCCAGGCAACCCCAACACGAGCGGCCCAAATGGATTATGCTTTTGGATTGCCGTTGCCGCTTACCTACCTCAACAAACCATGAATCAAGCAGACACCTTTACCCTAGCTGGCCGTACCTATACATCGCGCCTACTCGTTGGCACGGGAAAATACAAAGACTTCGAAGAAACCCGCCAGGCGATTGATGCCAGCGGCGCCGAAATCGTTACCGTTGCCATACGCCGCACCAACATAGGCCAAAATGCCGGCGAACCGAATCTGCTCGACTTCCTGCCGCCGTCCAAATTCACCATCCTGCCCAATACTGCTGGCTGCTACACCGCACCAGACGCCGTTCGCACTCTGCGCCTGGCGCGCGAGTTGCTGGACGGCCACAATTTGGTGAAGCTTGAAGTGCTGGGCGACAAAGACAATCTGTTCCCCAACATGCCGGCCACCCTGGAAGCCGCCAGAACCTTGGTCAGCGACGGCTTCAAAGTCATGGTGTACTGCACCGACGACCCCATACAGTGCCGCATGCTCGAAGACATAGGCTGCGTAGCCATCATGCCACTGGCATCGCTCATCGGTTCAGGCATGGGCATTTTGAATCCATGGAACCTACGCCTGATCATCGACCAATCGCAAGTCCCGGTATTGGTCGACGCCGGTGTCGGCACGGCATCCGATGCCGCCGTCGCCATGGAACTGGGCTGCGACGCCATATTAATGAACACCGCAATCGCCGGCGCCAAGAACCCCATACTTATGGCCAGCGCCATGAACAAAGCCGTACAAGCCGGGCGCGAAGCCTTCCTGGCCGGCCGCGTGCCGCGCAAGTTCTACAGCGCCGATCCCAGCTCGCCCACCGAAGGCTTGATCCAATCCAAGGCTTGATGCCCGCATGATTCCCAATACACTTACGATCGCGGGCGTTGACCCGTCCGGCGGCGCAGGCATTCTGGCCGACATCAAGACCATGAGCGCGCTAGGCGCCTACGGCACAGCCGTGGTTGCCGCACTAACTGCGCAAAACACCCATGCTGTCACTGCCATCTCGCCTATTCCTCCGGAATTCGTGGTCGCACAAATCGACACCCTCTTTGCCGATGTGCGCATCGACGCTGTAAAAATCGGCATGCTCGGGCAAAAGCTGGTAACACGCGCCGTAGCTGAACGCCTGGCCCATTGGAAACCCGCTCATCTGGTTCTTGACCCCGTCATGGTTGCCAAAAGCGGGGATCACTTGCTGGAAAGCGCGGCGGTAAACGAATTGCGCGACAGCCTGCTGCCGCTGGCCACCATGCTCACCCCTAACCTGCCCGAAGCCGGGGTACTGCTAGGATCAAGCGCAGCCGAATCGGTCAAGGAAATGCGACGCATGGCAGAAAAACTGCGGCGCCTGCTCAACGACCAAGGCGAACGCTGGGTTTTTCTTAAAGGCGGCCACCTGCCCGGCGACGACACCATAGACATCCTGCACGATGGCGACCGCATGATAGAACTCCCCGGTAGGCGCATTGCCACGCCCAACACGCACGGCACAGGCTGCACCCTATCGGCGGCACTGGCGGCGCTGCTGCCTCAGGTCAATGACGTACCCGAGGCAGCCAAGCGCGCCAAAGCGTATCTGGTTGCCGCTATTGCCCGCTCGGGCGAGCTCAGCGTAGGCACGGGCCACGGGCCGGTACAGCACTTCCATGCATGGTGGCCGGCAAATAAGCTATAGTAGATACGATATGCTCGGCCTGTACCCTGCCGTTTGGGCCGGCACGCAGTACCGTAAACCTTATTCCTGTTTTCCTTTTGTAGAAGCTATGAACGTCACCGCACTTTCAGAAATCGAACAAGCCCGATTCAACATGGTCGAACAACAAATTCGCCCCTGGGATGTGCTTGATTTCGGCGTCCTGCAGGCACTTTTCGAAGTCCAGCGCGAGCGCTATGTACCCGCTCCCATGCAAGGCCTGGCTTTCTCCGATGTCGAACTGCCTCTAGTCATCAATTCGGTCGATACGCGCGAAACCATGCTAACGCCCAAGGTCGAGGCCCGGCTTGCACAAGAACTGCAGCTAAAACCCACCGATTGCGTTCTTGAAATCGGCACCGGCTCCGGCTATCAGGCCGCCTTGCTGTCCAGGCTGGCCCAGCAAGTCACCAGCGTCGAAGTCGACAGCCGCCTGGCTGCCTTCGCACTGCAAAACCTGCAGCGCAACCATATCGACAACGTCAAGGTTGAAACCGGCGATGCCCATGCAGGTTGGGGCACCACCGAATACGACGCCATTCTGCTTACCGGTTCTGTGCCTGTCGTTCCCGACGCGCTCAAATACCAGCTGCGCATAGGCGGACGCTTGGTTGTCGTAGTCGGGCAAAATCCCGTGATGACAGCCTGCCGCATTACCCGCACCAGCGCTGCCAGCTTTGAAACCAAAAGCCTGTTCGACACGGTAGTCAAACCGTTGCGCGGCGCAACCGTTTCGCAATTCAAGTTCTAAATGCCTCTTGCCTCCTGGTACACGAGGCTAGGCCTTACGCTCGCCCTTGTCGGCGGCGTGGCGCCGGCCTGTGCGCAAGACCTCCTGCAGATATGGCAAATGGCGCTGCAGCGCGATCCGATATACGCCGCCAACCGCGCCAGCCGCGACGCCGACCAGGAAAAAGTTCCGCAAGCGCGGGCCCAATTGCTACCGTACGTTAGCGCAGACACCGCAGCCGAAGTCGACAACGCGCGCCGCCTGCGCGGCCTGGACAACAGCACCAGCAACCGCCGCGCATTATGGGCGCTGACCCTCGTCCAGCCCATCGTCAACATCGGTGCGTGGGGTGAACTCGAGCGCGCCGGCTACATTGCCAAATCAGCTGACGTAGTACAAGCAGCCGCCTACCAGGATCTGATTTTACGCGTCGCCCAAGCCTATTTCGATGTGCTTGCCGCTCAAGACACCTTGCGCGCACTGCAAGCGCAAAAGGAAGCTGTCCAAACACAGTTACGAGCGGCCCAACAAGGCTTTGAACTTGGCAGCACAACGATCGCCGACACCTACGAAGCGCAGTCTCGCCTGGATCTGCTCAATGCCAACGAACTGCAGGCGCAAAACATATTGCAGATCAGCCAAGATCTATTGGCAAAAATCATCAACGAGCGCCCGGCCCAACTAGCCGAACTGGCTGCCGGCACGGTATTGCCAGGCCCCACGCCTAATCGGCTGGCAGACTGGACTACCCAGTCTTCACACGCCAACCTGGCTGTCGCCCAGGCCGAGCTAGCTGCGAAGATTGTCGAAAAACAGATGGATATTGCCAAAAGCCAGCACTATCCCACCGTCAATCTGCGGGCGCAAACCGGCAGTGCCACGGACAATAGTCTGTACGGCACAGGCGGCGGCCCGCGCTCGCTGGATAGCAGCGTAGGCATACAGCTATCCATTCCTATCTTCACCGGTGGGGAAATATCATCTGTCGTACGCGAGCAGGCGTCACGCCTGCAGCAGGCGCGCTACCAACTGGAAGAGGCCAAACGCGAGGCAGTGCAATCGACTCAACGGTATTATTCCGGGGTAACGTCGGGCCTTGCCCAGATCAGCGCCCTTCAGGCTGCCGAAAAATCCAGCCTCGCTTCGTTGAAAGCCAACCAAACCGGCTACGAAGTCGGTGTACGCATCAATATCGACGTACTGAACGCGCAACAGCAACTGTATGAAACCCAGCGCAATCTATCGCTTATCCGCTACATCACCCTGATGCATAGCCTGAGGCTGAAAGCCAGTAGCGGCATTCTTAATGAGCAGGATATTATTGCGGTCAACCAGCTGTTGACTGAAAAACACTGATTTGCAGGGGCGCCTAGAAAGGCGCTCCAGACATGGAAATAGCCTGAAGCGCCCAGGTCGAATCAGCGCCGTATTTTGTTCAGCAACGTTGTCGTCGAACGCTCGAATTCGAACGGAATCGCCACCGCCGTGCCGCCCCAGCTTTTAACGCTGGCGGTTTCGGGCAAGGTATCCATATCGTAGTCACCGCCCTTCACAATGACATCGGGGCGCAACTGTTCGATCAGGGCCTGCGGCGTGTCTTCGGTGAATTCCGTTACCGCCGTCACACAACCCAGGGCGGCAATCAAGGCCGCCCTATCGGCCAGCGTATTCAGAGGGCGGTCATCGCCCTTGCCCAGGCGCCGCACCGACTCATCGGTATTCAACGCCACGATCAAGGTTGCCCCCAACTGAGCTGCCGCATCGAGGTAACTGGCGTGGCCTCGATGCAGGATGTCGAACACGCCATTGGTAAAGATAAGCGGGCGCGCGAAAGCGCCGGCATTAGCCGCCGCTACGCAATCCTCCCGCGACAGCACCTTGGACTCAAAGCGTGCTGCCATGTTATGCCGACACCAAATCCTTGCCCAGCCCCTTGCGGTAGCGATTCAAGTCTTGCACCGTATTGAAGCTGGTTTCCATCAACAACGACATATTGTGCAGAATGCGCGAGCTAACCTTGCCTTCCCACTCTTTGTCGAAATGGATCTGGTTATCGAGCCAGTTTTCCAACCAGCCCGGCGAAGGCAGCTTGGACTGGACTGTATCCTGCGGGTACATCTCTTTGTTGACGTGCAGATTGGTCGGGTGCAGAGCCTGCGGCGTACGATGCGCCGAAGCCATCAGCACACCGATTTTCGCAAAAGCCATCCGGGCGTTGGCGCCGAATTCCTTGCTTTGATGCATCAGGGCGCGCTTCATGTAGCGCAAGTAAGCGCCTGCATGACGCGCTTCATCTTGGGCGATGATTTTATAAATGGCCTTGATCACCGGTTCAGTATGCCAATCGGCGGCACGGCGATACCAGTGATTCAGACGGACTTCGCCGCAGAAGTGCAGCATCAGGGTTTCCATGGCCGGCGCCGGATCAAATTCAAAGCGCACTTTGTGCAGCTCTTCTTCGGTAGGAACCAGTTCGGGACGGAAACGACGCAAATATTCGATTAGCGCGAGCGAATGCTTTTGCTCTTCAAAGAAC
>DATJCP010000570.1:0-4982 GCA_035514715.1 Candidimonas sp. | reverse complement strand
AGGAGGCGTTGCTGCCCGGCTTGGGCCTGCGTCTCGCTCCCGACATCCACTTCGGAAAGATCCGGCGCCTGAGGTTCAAGCATATGCTCCCACAGGCGTCCCAACAAGGAGGTGGACTCAGGCTTTTTAATGACGCCCCCCTCATCTAACCCAATCACACCAATCAAATGCAGCTGCTGGCGCGCGCGGGTCAAGGCCACATAGAGAAGCCGATCGGCCTCGTAGGCCCCGCGCTTCTTATCTCGCCCAGCCAGGTATACCGAAACGGGGTCATGTTCATCGGAGATCTTGTGCTTGATAGGCCCCAGCAACAGCTCGCCGCCGCTATGCTCGAAACGCATCAAGGGCGACGTATCGGCCTTGGGCCGGCGATGCAGGCCCGCCAGGATGACAGTATCGAACTCCAGCCCTTTGGACTTGTGTATGGTCATGACTTCGACCGCCCTGCCGCTGCTGTTGGGCGCGGCATAAAGCTTGTCGAGTTTGTCATCCAGCTCTATGGGATTCAGGTTGCCATACGGGGCAAGTTCTTCGACCAGGCGTAACAGACGCTCTGCGTCGGCCGCATCGCTTTGACTGTTGTACACGGCAGGCCCGCCCAGGCGTTGCCAGCAGCTTTCCAGCCAGGCGGCGAAGGGGATGGTGCCCGAGGCATTGCTTGCATCCAGCAGCACGCCTGCAGCGTGCCGCAGGCGCTTGGATTCCACAGCATCCAGGCTATGCCCGTCTTTGCCGCTCTGCGCCAGCCACTGGGAAAGCAAGGCGGGTATAGTTGAATACAGATCTGAACCGCACAAGGCATGCAAACTATTCAAGGTCAGGCCGCACAAGGGCGAGCGCAATACCGACAGCCAGGCCAGCCTATCGGCCGGATGCGACAGCGCACGCGCCAACTGCGCCAGGTCTATCACGACCTGGCGAGACTTCAGCGACACCAGCTCTACAGCGCGGCAAGGGATATTTTGCTGCGCCAGACGATGCACAATGCCGTCCAGATGGGTACGGGCCCGCACCAGAATGGCCACCGGGTGCTCGCTATCGGGATTGCGCAGCAAGGCTTCTTTGGCAAGCTGTATCGCTATGGACTCCGCAACGACGGCCGGATCGCCAGCCTCGTCGGCCTGCGCGCCCTTCAACGCCCATACAGGGTGAAACTCCACGCCCAACCCATCTTCACCGTCGTTGAACGCCACCGAATCTGTATAGCGTATAGCGCCCAAGCCGGGATGATCATCTTTCGGAAAGATGGGCCGACAGGTTGTATTGACCCAATTAACCAGATTGGCCTGGGAGCGAAAGTTGTCTTTCAGTTCCAAGGGGGTTAGTGCAACCTCACCCAAGCCATGCTCCTTGACGGTCAGGAATAAGCCCACTTCGGCCTTACGGAAACGGTAAATCGACTGCATGGGATCGCCGACCAAGAACAGCGTTCGGCCATCGCCCACCATCCAGCCCGACGTCAGGCGCTCAAGCAACTGAACCTGGGATTGGCTGGTGTCCTGGAATTCGTCGACCAGTATGTGGCGGATAGTGGTATCCAGCGCCAGCAATAAATCGCTAGGGTCGTCCACCTGCCCCAAGGCATCAAGGGCACGCCGCGAGATTTCAGTGAAATCCACTTCGGCCGCTTCCGTGAAGCACACATTAAGCTGGGCAGCCGCCAACCACAAGACCTCGATCAAGACACGCAGTATCTCTTGCTGTTCATCGCTATAGCCATCGCACGGCGCGCTACGGATATCGGCCAGCGCGGCGACCCAGGGCTCGGACTCGGGCACCGCCTTGATCCAGGCAAGGAAATCATCTTTGTAGTCCGACTTGGCTTCGAAGCCCTGACTGATATTGACCGCCCGCCGAGGCTTGTTTTCTTTGGTCAGCAAAACACCTGCCAAGGCCTGCCACTGCGGCAGGCAAGACATGTCGGTGTCGAACACTTCGCCCTGCCAGTCTTCCAGAATGCACCAATCCGCGGCTACACCTTTACTGGCCAGTACGCTGGCGGCACGCGACACCATGGGCGCCAGCGTACTGGCCCAACCCGGCGGCATCGCTTCGGCCAGACGCTCAAGATCGGTCTGCACCGCCCTATCCAGATTCTCCAGCAACTGATCGACATCGCTGCCGGGCATCAACAAAGGCAGCCAATGGTCGCGGCCTGCAAGCATATTGGACAGCAAACCGAGCGCGCTTTGCCGGTTCACATCCAGATGCGAGATAAACCGGGCGACAGACTCGTTTTCGTCGGCCATGGCCAGTGTGGCTTTCGCGGCAGCTTCGTAGTGTTGGGCGGCGTTATCGGCAATCGCGGGCAGGCCGCCCAAAGAGCTAAGCCACGGCATGGCCCGAACCAGATAAGTGCAAAACGAATCGATGGTGCGTATACCCAACCGCGCTGGGTACTGCAGCAGATTCCAGCCCAATTCGTCGTTGCGCTGCATGGCCTTTTGCGCCAGTTGCCAACTACGTTTCTTGTACTCTTCGGGCGGACACTCCCCAAGGCCCGCGGCCAGCTTGCTTAGCACGCGCGCATGCATTTCCGATGCGGCCTTGCGCGTGAAGGTGATCGCCACGATTTCCTCGGGCCGGTTCACGGTTGCCAGCAAGGCCAGAATTCTATCGGTAAGCAGTTCCGTTTTACCGGAGCCTGCGGGAGCCTGGATAATGAATGATCGTGACGGATCGATAGCGGTTGCTCGAACGGCACTGTCGCTGGGCAATTTAATCGACACGCTGGTATTCCTCTGTTAATCGCAAAAATGGCAGTACGTCGCAGTACTTGATATCGTCTGGACGCAAGGTTTCATTACGGGCTATGCCTGCGGCGTATTCCTCTGCCAAACTTTCTATGGTGCGGCGCCATTCGGCCATCAATCCACTCCAGGTATAGTCGGCAAATGCTGGCCAGTCCTGCAAAGCGGACAAGCCGTCCAGCCCATAATCGCCGTCAACCAGGCCCTTGACCTTGGTTTCCCTGGCATGCAGCCTAGCCAGAACCAACGCGGCCACAGTCTGGTCTTCACCAGCCAGTACCGCCGCATAAAATGGCAATTGCAAGCCCACAGGGCGCAAGCGCATCCAGTCGGAACGTGGATCAAGATCACTATCGCCGGCTTTATAGTCGATGACAGCCAGGCGGCCATCGTGCAATTCGTCAATACGATCAAGGCGCAACTTCAGTTCCAGCGGGCCATGCGACCACTGATATTCCTGCTCGACATCGCGCACCTTGAACGCTGCCCGCGCCAGCTCCAATGCCAGCCAATCGTGCAGTATTTTGACGGCGCGCGCCATTTCCAGCGACCGCAATACCTCGCCGTAATCTTGCAGGCATTCATCAGCCGCCTGCCCCACAGTTTGCTCCAGCAAATCAGACAACTGCCCGTTTGCGGCCAAATCCTGTAAACCTTGCTGGTCAGACACGCTACGCCATACCAGTTCTATGGCCTTGTGCAAGAAAATGCCACGCGCATTCTGATCTGCAATATCGGCATAATCGACCAATTGGCTTGCGCCCAACCGATACTTCACAAACGCCCATAAAGGATTGCGCGCCTGAGTATCGATTACGCCTATACCGCCGCGCGTCGCTCCACCCGCCAGCAATGCGGGCCCCTGCTCATCAGCCAGGCACTCCAATTCCCAAGCATCGGGCGCCTGGGCTGCCATCTCCATATCGAACACGTCCAGCGCCGCAATGCAAGGGCTGGGCCGCAACTCGCTCTCGCCTTGATGCTGCGCATGGCTAAGCTGCACCTCAGGCGCGCACGCAAGCAAAGCCTCGTACATGGATCGAGCCCAGAGCAGCTCGCGTTCGGGCGTGGCTCGCGGCGCATTGGCCTGACGCAGCGCCGCCAGCGGAATAAACGGATTCGGTTTTGGAACGGCCGGCAGCACATCGTCGGTAAGGCCCAACACCCATACGCCATCCCAGCGCCCACCTTCCGATTCAAGAAAACCCAGCACATCCAGCCTGGCGGACGGGTCACGCTGCGGCTGGAATGGCGTTTCGCGTGCCAACCGGTTCAACAAGCCTACCGCCCCCGAAAAACCGACCGCCCCCACAACCGGCGCTTGCCTGGCCAACCTGCTCACCAAACCATCGAACGCCTCGACCACCTGGTAGGCGTGGCTGTCCAGCCCCGTTTGCCCCGGAAATCCAAGCGCCTGCAGCCATAGCCGAAAGCGTCCGGTCCAAGTATCAATATCCGCCGTACCCGTTTGGCCTAGCCATTCAGCCTCGCATCGCTGCCACGCGGCACCCAGCATGGGCGCATGTTTTTCCAGCAATGCGCCAAAATCTGCAAGCGACACCGCGACCTTAGCCTGCTTGCGCCAAAAAACATCTATCGCCGCCCGTCCTGACGCCTCTTGCGAATCTCCCGCACACCCTCCTGCCAGCAAAGCCTGGCCCAGATCCGTTGGCGCACAAGATTTTCTTTGCGCAAACTGCGCCATTATCTTTAGCCAAGCCAGCGCGGCGCGTACCAACGGCCATTCCGACAACGGTCTTGCCACAGCGACGTTGTAAGGCACTTGCTTGCCTTGTGGATCCGTTCCCAGCGCCGCACGCAAGCTGCGATGCGCCAAGGCGACATCCGCCTCCAGCCGCGCCGCCACGATGGCATAACGCCCAGCGGGATGCTCCTGCAACTTGCCGGCAGCCCATTGCGCCGCCATGCGCCACTCACCATCCTGGTCGGGAGCAACTATGCGCCGTACATGCTCGGCTGGCTGAACGGCATTTTCCAGGGACAGCACTTCTATGCCCTGTTCCCCCAGCGCATTAAGCAAGCTGGACAAGCGGGGTGACACCTCGTTGAACCCAGCCAACACCAGGGTGCTAAAAGGCAGAGTTAATAAACCGCCGCAAATGGCATCGTGAATTCGTTCATAGGCGAGATTGCCGTCTTCAAGATCCATCTCGTCCAACATGAGCCGATAATGCTCGCGCCAGACCAGAAAACGCTGGTAATCAGTCGTTT
>DATJCP010000569.1:0-16665 GCA_035514715.1 Candidimonas sp. | reverse complement strand
TGAGCACTTTGACTGGGCCTGCGCCGAATACTATGTGAAGCACGGCGACATGCTTCCCCCTGACTGGTTTACGCAACTGAAGCCTTTCGACACCATTCTGTTTGGCGCTGTTGGCTGGCCCGATGTCGTCCCCGATCATATTTCCTTGTGGGGCTCGCTATTGAAGTTCCGCCGGGAATTCGATCAGTACATCAACCTCAGGCCTGTTCGGCTGATGCCAGGCGTACCTTGCCCCCTTGCCGGTAAAAAGCCGGGGGATATCGACTTCCTCGTGGTACGAGAAAACACCGAAGGCGAATACACCGACCTGGGTGGGCGTATCTATGGCGGCACAGACCGTGAAGTCGTGATCCAGGAGTCAGTATTTTCCAGGCACGGCGTAGACCGCGTGCTGAAGTACGCCTTTAAGATGGCGCAGCAACGGCCCAAGAAACACCTTACCTCGGCGACCAAATCCAACGGTATTGCCATCAGCATGCCTTACTGGGATGAGCGCACAGAAGCCATGGCCGAGCATTTCCCCGATGTCAGCTGGGACAAGTATCACATCGACATTCTTACCGCCCGCTTCGTCCTGAGCCCCGAACGCTTCGATGTTGTCGTAGCCTCCAACCTGTTTGGCGACATATTGTCGGATCTGGGACCAGCCTGCGCAGGGACCATAGGTATTGCGCCATCGGCCAACCTGAACCCCGAACGCCACTTCCCATCGCTGTTCGAACCAGTTCACGGCTCTGCTCCGGATATCTATGGCCGCAACATTGCCAATCCAGTCGGCATGATCTGGTCGGCCGCCATGATGTTGGAATTCCTGGGTGAACGCGATGACCAATGTCTCGCAGCATCCAAGACGCTGCTACAAGCAATAGAGCACGTATTGGAGCATGGTCCTCGTACGCCAGACCTTGGCGGTACCGAAAGCACCACGCAAGTCGGTAAAGCAATTACTCAACTGATAGCATCTGGTACGTAGTCAGCGACACATACCGCACTCTTCACAGCACCAGCCTATACCGGCGCATCCTGGACAATATCGTTCAGGCGCCGGATGGCAAAACTCAGAAACTGTTCGATCACATCTGGCAAAATACGCCCCTGCATTACTTGCACCTGAACAGTGCGCGCATGCATTTCTGGGTTCTTCAGTGGAATCGCCACCAGGCGGTTGGGCTTCAGACGCTGAAAAATCGAAATATAACTGGCAAACAAAATGGCTTGGCTGTCGCGCACGTAAGCATGCAAGGCGTCAGCACGGTTGGTGTATATGGTGGGTTCTACCCATGACCCCACCATATTCGAGGCAAGCTGATACAGCTTGTAGGTGGATGAGTTTTCGTCGGTCAGCGCAATGGTGTAGTCGGCCAGGTCGCGGATGTCCAGGCGCCGGTGGCGTGACAATGGATGATCTTGCGACATGACCGCCAGGGCCGGCGCCCCGTGTGCGTACAGCACTTTGATTGGACTGGCGGGTGTAGTGGGCAAAACACTGAAAGTCAGGGCCACATCGGCTTCGCCGGTTTCCACGCGCTGCGTGGCTTCCTTGGCGCTGCCTACCCAAATACGAAAGCGGGCGTGCGGGTACAGGCGCCCGAAATGCGCAAGCATGCTGGGAACAAAGTCATTGCTCAGCCCCTGGATGCACGCTATACGCAAGGGGCTGTGCGTAGCACCGCTAAGAGAAGCAATGGATTCGCGTACCGCGTCGGTTTCCAGTATGGAGCGGCGAACATGCCGCAGCAGGATCTCGCCGGCGTCTGTTAGCGCCATGCCGCGGGCATTGCGTAAAAACAGCGGACTGCCGATATCTTGTTCCAGCGTCGTGATTTGCCTGCTTATCGCAGAAACCGCAACATGTAAAGACTCGGAAGCGGCGCTTAAACTGCCTTTCAGCGCGACCTCATAAAAGTACCTAACCGCCAAACTTTGCATCATAAGTCTTTGTTTTTAAATTGAATATTGCTTTTCAGCAAAACTGCCAAACAAGGGTAAACCCTAATATACCCTTCTCATTTAAGCAACGAGTTCGCTGTTTATTGTAATTGTATAGAAAGAACTCGACGACTAGAATGTGCCTCTTTTGCCGAGTTGCCGCACCTCGCCCCGGCTGGTGTGGCCACCATTTTTCTTCCCAGAGACGCCCCCTAAGGAACTCACGAATGTCAACGATACATCCCACGATAAAAAGAATCGCTGTCGTAATGGCCTGTGCCTTTGCTGGTATCACCCACGCACAAACCCTCAAGATTGGTCTGGCATCCGAGCCGACGGCGGTCGATCCTCATTACCATCAGACAACGCCCAACGAAGCGCTGATTTATCATATTTTCCAGCCGCTAGTGGCCATGAATTCAGACATGAAGCTGCAGCCTGCCCTGGCCAAGTCATGGGCAGCCACCGATGACAACACCTGGACATTCAAGCTTGACGAAAAAGCGCGATTCTCGAACGGCGAGCCCTTTACCGCCCAAGACGTCGTCTTCAGCTTTTGCCGGATACTGAACAATGAAACCGCTATTGGTGGCGGCGCCAGTAATTCAGTTCGTCGTATTGTCGGCATCGAAACACCCGACGAGCACACCGTGCTGCTCAAGACCGCCGCGCCGTATCCTGTGCTGCCGAACGAGCTGGCGCGTATCCCCATGATCTGGAGCGGTATCGCCAAATTCGACAAACTGACCTACGCTCCAAAAGAAGGCTGCGGCGTGACCTCGCCCTGGCCTGCAGTGACTGACTTCAACAGCGGCGCCGCAGTGGTCGGCACTGGTCCCTACACGCTCAAGTCCTACGTCAAGGGCAGCGGCATTGTGCTCGAGCGCAATGAAAAATACTGGGGTGAAGCCCCGGCATGGAGCGAAGTGCGCATGACAGCGGTGCCCAGCGCCGGTCCACGCCTGACCGGCTTGCTGGCCGGTGACTTCGACCTGATCGAGAACCCTGCCGCCCGCGACCTCAAGCGCATCAAGGAAAGCGGTTTCGGATACACCGTCAAGCCTTCGGTACGCGTCATGTTCTTCCAGCTGGATGCCGGCCGCGAACAAAGCCCCCTGGTCAAATCGCCTAAAGGCGACAACCCACTGCAGAACATCAAGGTGCGCCAAGCCATGTCGCTGGCCATCGACCGCAAGACTATCGTCGAGCGCATCATGGACGGCGTTGCCGAGCCAGCTAACCAGTTTATTCCACAAGGCATGTTCGGCTCCATCGAAGGTGCACCCGCACTGGAATACAACCCCAAGAAAGCCAAGGCGCTGCTGACTGAGGCCGGCTATCCAGACGGCTTCGAGCTGACTTTGTCCGCCACCAATGACCGCTACATCAACGACGCGCAATTGACGCAGGCTGTGGCGCAATACCTGAGCCGCATCGGTATCAAGACCACGGTCGACACCATGACGCGTTCGGTGTACTTCCCCAAGCGCGCCAAGCGTGAAATGAGCGCCTCGCTGGGAGGCTGGGGTTCAGAAACTGGCGAAGCCAGCAATTTCATCCAGTACTGGACCACCACCTACAACAAAGACCTGGGCGTTGGCAGCAGCAACTATGGCCGCTTCTCCAACCCTGAACTGGACAAGGTCTACCTGCAAGCCATCCGCACGCTGGACGACAGCAAGCGCAGTGAGTTGCTGCAGCAGGCAGTGAAGATGGCGCTGGTCGACATGCCTAACATTCCGCTGCATTTCGAAAGCGGCGTGTGGGCCTACCGCAAAGGTATCGCATATGAAGGCCGTGCCGACCAGCGCACTTTGGCCACGAACGCGAAGCCAGCGCAATAAGGCGCAGTGAGACTGACTAAGGAGTAAAGATTTGGCTCTGTTTATCGTACGCAGGCTGCTGCAAAGCCTGTTGGTCCTGCTGGCTGTATCGGTGGTGGTGTTCTGCGCCGTGTATGCAATCGGGGACCCCATCGAACTCCTTGTCAGTCCTGATGTAGCCCAGGCGGAGCGCGATGCCCTCATCGCCCGACTGGGTCTGGATTTGCCGCTGTGGCAGCAATACGGGATATTCCTGTGGCGCGCGCTGCACGGCGATCTAGGTAACTCGTTCGTGCACGGCATACCGGCCGTGCAACTGATACTGCAGCGCTTCCCCGCTACGCTCGAACTGGTCTTCGTGGCCATTACCTTGACCTGTGTGCTGGGTATTTCACTAGGCCTGCTTGCCGGCTTGTACCGCGATCGCTGGTTCGGCCGGGGCATTATGGCCGGCTCGATCTTTGGCTTTTCGGTGCCCAATTTCTGGCAGGGCATGGTTTTCATTCTGTTTTTTTCCGTCTGGCTGGGATGGCTGCCTGCATCCAGCCGCGGTCCCACCGTGGAAGTGTTCGGCGTACCGCTGAGCATTTTCAGTGCTGAAGGCTGGAGCCACATCGCCCTGCCCGCCGTCAACCTGGCCATTGCCAATATTGCGTTGGTCCTGCGCATGACGGCTTCAGGCGTGAGCGAAGCACAAAGCCAAGACTATGTACGTTTTGCACGAGCCAAAGGCATCAAGCCCGGGCGTATCGTGCGCCGTCATATTCTGCGCAACATCCTGATTCCTGTCGTGACGGTCATCGGCATGGAATTCGGCAGCCTGATCGCCTACTCCACCATTACCGAAACGGTGTTCTCGTGGCCTGGCATGGGCAAGCTGCTGATCGACAGCGTGTACCAGCTGGATCGTCCCGTCATTGTGGCTTATGTGATGCTGGTGACCTTGCTGTTCGTGATCATCAACTTGGTGGTCGACATGCTCTACGCCGTTCTTGACCCGCGAGTTCAACTGCTGGAGCCCAGCGTCTGATATGTCTAAGCTACTTACCGAAACATCTCTGGCGTCCGCGCCGAATGAACCTGCAATACAACGCGTAACACCCTTGCAACAGACACCGCAGCGCGCCAAGATCTTGCGCAAGCTGCGCGCCAAGCCGTCTGCGAAACGGTCGTTGATGGCCTTGGGCCTGTTGATTCTATGCATAGTGGTGGCGCCATTCTTTGCGCCGCAAAACCCCTACGACCTGCTGGCCCTGGACCTCATGGATGGGCGCCTACCACCGGGATCGACCAGCCTCGACGGCATGACTTACTGGCTGGGCACCGATGCGCAAGGGCGCGACATGCTCAGCGCCATCTTGTACGGCCTGCGCATTAGCCTGTTCGTGGGCTTGGGCGCCGTATTGATTTCCGTCGCCATTGGCGTGACGCTAGGCCTGCTGGCCGCCTACCGCGGCGGCTGGATCGATACCTTGGTGATGCGAGCAGTGGACTTCATTCTGGGCTTTCCAACCATGCTGGTGGCGCTGGTGCTGCTGGCCATGTTGGGACGTGGTATCGACAAGGTGATTATTGCGTTGGTCGTGGTGCAGTGGGCACATTACGCCCGCATCATGCGCAGCCGGGCGTTGCAAGAGCGCCGCAAAGAATACATTGAAGCGGCGCAAAATCTGGGCTTCCCGGCATGGCGCGTGATGCTGGTGCACCTGATGCCCAACTGCATCGGGCCTGTGATGGTGTTTGGAACCATACAGATCGCAACCGCGATCACATTGGAAGCCACACTGTCTTTCCTGGGAGTGGGCGTACCTGTGACCGAACCGTCGCTGGGCCTGCTGATTGCCAGCGGTTTCGAATACCTGCTGTCGGGAGACTACTGGATCAGTATCTTCCCGGGGATTGCACTGCTTTGGCTGATTCTTTCCATCAATATCGCGGGCGATCGCCTGCGCGAAAGCCTGGATCCTCGAAACTAATGAATACCTCTCCTGTTTTATTGGATGTGCAAGGTCTGCAAACGGCTTTTCACACGGAGGCCGGCGCATGGCTGGCTGTAGACGGCGTCGACCTGACCGTCAAGCGCGGCGAAATCCTGGGCCTGGTAGGTGAATCGGGATCAGGCAAATCGGTGACCGGCTTTTCGCTGCTGGGGTTGATCGATCCGCCCGGTGAAGTCGTGGCCGGTTCAGTACGCTTCAAGGGCAACGAACTGCGTGGCCTGAAAGAAGAGCAGATGCGCAGGCTGCGCGGCGACCGGATTGCGATGATCTTCCAGGATCCGCTGATGACGCTGAACCAGTGCTAAAGGTAGGCGAGCAGATGGCTGAAACCATTTCCACGCACTACCCCAAAGTCTCTCGCGATGAAATCCGTACTCGCTGTATCGAGGCCCTGGACAAGGTAGGCATCCCTTCGCCAGAAACCCGGCTGGACAACTACCCGCATGAATTTTCGGGCGGTATGCGTCAACGCGTGGCGATTGCGATTGCCATGCTAAACAAGCCCGAACTGATTATTGCCGACGAACCGACTACGGCGCTGGACGTCACGATACAGGCGCAGATCTTGTTTGAAATGCAGAAGCTGTGCCGCGAGCAGAACACCGCGCTGATCTGGATCACCCACGACCTGGGTGTGGTGGCTGAACTGGCCGATCAGGTCGCGGTCATGTACGCCGGACGTATCGTTGAGTACGGCAGTGTCGAGCAGGTACTGGCGCATCCCGTGCACCCTTATACACGTGGCTTGATGGAATCAATGCCGGGTGCGACCACACCGGGTCAGCGCCTGACACAGATCGAAGGCATGGCGCCTACATTGACTGGCCGCGAAGCCGGCTGTGCTTTCCGGCCCCGTTGCTCGCGCCGCCAGGAACTATGCGGACAACAGGCTCCCGAGGTAACCATCAAAGGTGATCGCCGCTATCGCTGCCATTTTCCGCTGGAGGTACAAGCATGAGCGAAGCTCCCGTCATACAGTTGCAGAATCTGCACAAGCAGTTCCGCTCAAAGCCCGACCTGGCCCAGCGCCTGCTTCAGCTGACAGGTCGACGCATAAACAATCCCACCGTGCATGCGGTGAACGGCGTAGACCTGGATATCCGGAAGGGTGAAGTGCTGGGCTTGGTAGGCGAATCGGGTTGCGGCAAATCCACGCTGGGCCGCATGCTGGCCGGCTTGATCAAACCCAGTCATGGCCAGGTGCTATTCAACGGCCAAGACGCCGCAACACTGCGCGGCAAGGATAAGCTCGACTACACGCTGGGCGTGCAAATGATCTTCCAGGATCCGCAAGCATCGCTGAATCCCAAGCAGCGCCTGCATCAAATCCTGGGCGAGGCGCTGCATGTGCATAAACTGGCGCCCCGGCGAGAGATCGCTGAGCGTGTCAACCACGCCTTGCTGGAAGTGGGGCTAGACCCTGAATACTGCAAGCGCCTGCCCCACCAGATTTCAGGCGGACAACGTCAGCGCATCGGTATTGCCCGAGCGCTGATGGTTCAGCCACGCTTTCTGGTGTGTGACGAGCCAGTCGCTGCGCTGGATGTATCGATCCAGGCGCAGGTTATCAACCTGTTCATGGATCTGCGCGACCGGCATGGCTTTACCTATTTATTCATCAGCCACGACCTTGGCGTAGTACGGCATATATCCGACCGCGTCGCCATCATGTATTTGGGCAAGGTCGTGGAAGTTGCGTCGACCAATGAAGTCTACGCGCACGCCGCACATCCCTATACCCAGGCGCTGTTGGCAGAAATGCCCGATGTGAAGCGCCGTCAACGCAAATTCATTCCCATCAAGGGCGAGATTCCATCGCCCTTGGCGCCGCCACCCGGCTGCACTTTTCATCCGCGCTGCCCACATGCGATGGATATCTGCCGCCAGCAGATACCCGAGCTGCGCAGCATTGGGCCGGGCCACCAGGCCGCGTGTCACCTGCTGTAAGCCGGCGACGACATCACCACTAGAAACGGAAATCAATGACTATGTCTCAGAACAACACGACACCCCTGCTTGACCTGATCGAACGCTGGGTCATGTTTGAATCGCCTTCGTATCACCAGGAAGCGCTGCAGGGCATGGCCCAGCTGATCGTAGACGATGCGCAGGCTCTGAAACTGAACGTGCAGACTCACACCATGGGGTCCGACGGCGCGCCGCTGGTGCATATTCATAACCGTGAAGCAGGCGACGAACGGCCAGGCATTCTGGTGCTGGGTCATTACGACACTGTGCATCCCATAGGCACCCTGGAAAAAAATCCCTGGCGTTTCGAAGGTGACAAACTGTATGGCCCCGGCATCTACGACATGAAGGCCGGCATATGCCTGGCGCTGACTGGGCTGGCTCAGGCGCAGGAACAAGGCGGCACGCCGCTGCCAGTAGACCTGGTGATTCTGCCTGACGAGGAAATCGGCAGCCATCGCTCGCGCACAAGCATCGAAGAATTTGCCCGTAAATCCCGCTACGCCCTGGTGTGCGAACCGGCACGGGCGGAAGAAGGACGTTGCGTTACGGCGCGCAAAGGCACGGGCTTCATTAGCCTCAAGGCGCATGGTCGTCCAGCACATGCGGGCATACACCACCAGAAGGGACGTAATGCGATCGAGGAGATTGCCCACCAGGTTCTGGCCCTGCAGGCCATGACCGACTACGAACGCGGCGTCACCGTAAGCGTAGGCGTTATCAAAGGCGGCACCACCCCCAACGTCGTGCCCGAGCACTGCGAGATTCGTGCCGATTTCCGCCTGCCCGACCCAGAGGCGGCCGACGAGCTGCGCGCCAAAGTCGACCAGCTACAGGCACGCTTGCCCGACGTTACCCTGGATGTGAAATTTGAATTGAACCGACCGCCCATGCCTCGTACCGAAGGCACTGCCGACCTGCTTCAACGTTGCCAGGCCTATGCCGCCGACGCCGGCTTCATTCTGAATGAAGCCCCCATGACCGGCGGCGCCAGTGACGCCAACTTTACTGCCGCGCTAGGCCTGCCCACACTGGACGGACTGGGTGCGGACGGCGATGGCGCCCACACCCTGAATGAGCATATATTGGTTTCCACCCTGGCTCAGCGCCAGCAGTTCTGGGTCAATACGCTGCGAGGGTTGAACTAGGCTTAAGTATTTAAGCTGGTTGAGGCTGCGTAAGGCAGCGACCTGTAAACCGCCCATGGATTGTGGGCGGTTTTTTTTGGCCTAATTCCCAAGCTGCCAACGCAAGGCACCCACACCGTTCAGCCCCTCCACATAACAAAAACACATAATCAAATATTTTTATATTCGTTCTGAATTTATAAATGCGTAGTTAGACTGAATGGCAATATCAATCCAATTGAAGATTGCCACAATGAGCCGACTGACCATTCAAACTGTAGACACCGCCCCCGCAGAAGCCTCGGAACGCTTGCTTACTGCACAGAAAAACAATGGCTTTTTACCCAACTTGATAGGCGTATTGGCCAATGCGCCAACCGCACTGGAAACCTATCAAGTCGTCGGCGCTATCAATGCCCGCACAGGCTTGTCGGGCGCCGAACGTGAAGTCATCCAGATCACGGCCGCAACGCTTAACGGCTGTGGTTTTTGCGTAGCAGGCCATACCGCCATCGCGCGCAAGAAACTCGCCATGCCGGAAGAACTGATTCAAGCACTACGCACGACACAAGCGCTTAACGATCCTAAATTGAACGCGCTTGCCCAGTTCACGCTTGCTGTCATGGAACAAAAAGGCCAGGTTTCCGACACAGAGCTTAGCGACTTTCTTGCTGCCGGCTATACCCAGGCAAATGCGCTGGAAGTCGTGCTTGGCGTGAGCCTGGCAACCCTGTGCAACTACGCCAACAATCTGGCCAAAACACCTATCAACCCCGAGTTGCAAGCGTTTGCCTGAGTAGTCCAGCAAGCATATAGGAAGGAATAATGTCGTGAGCCAATCTGACCCAAAAACCGCCCTGATAGAAGCCATCGCAGGACAAGCTAAAACAGAACTTGCTCCATTGGTAAACGCTATTGATCAAGAGGGCCTCTACCCTGCGGACTTTTTACGCAATCTTGGCGCCCTTGGCGGATTCAGCGCCCATATCCCACGGGAACATGGTGGCTTGGGGCTAGGTCTGGCAACGCAGGTTGAAATCATTACCCAGGTAGGCCGGGAGTGCGGCTCTACCGCTTTCCTGGTTTGGTGCCAATCCAGCTGTGCTGGGTACTTGCAACTTTCTCCGAACGACGCTGTACGCGAACGCTATCTGCAACCGATAGCTCAAGGCCGCTTATTTTCAGGGACGGGCATGTCCAATGCCATCAAGCATTTGGCCGGAATCGAAAAAATTCACTTGACGGCCCAACGCGATGGTGACGGCTATATCGTAAGCGGCTCCCTGCCCTGGGTATCGAATGTGGGCGCAGAACATCTAGCCATCGTAGCTGCAGCGGTAGAAGGCGGCGGCTACGTCATGGTCGCAGTACATGGCACGACAGAGGGCTTAAGCCTGCATCCTTGCCCCGAGTTTTCGGCTTTGGAAGGTACGCAAACACTTAATCTACGGTTCAAGAATGTAAGGGTTCCCGCCGACGACGTGCTGGCCCATCCATCCCAATTTGCTAAGTACATTACGCGCATCAAACCCGGCTTTGTTGTGAGTCAAGCCGGCATGGGCTTTGGCGTGATCGAGGGCAGTCTGAAAACGATACGCGAAAGCAATGTCAGCACGTCTCATGTGAACGTATTCCTGGATGACCAAGGCCCCGACCTGGCAGCAAAGCTTGACGCGCTGAAGATCCAGGCTGCATCACTGGCACGACAAGCTCAAAACGAAAACGCCCCCATTCTGGATGTCCTGAAGCTGCGTGCACGCACCTCAGAACTGACTCTTAAAGCGGCCAATTCCGCCATTTTGCATGCCGGCGCCAAAGGCTACCTGATGCGTCATGCGGCACAGCGCCGTTTGCGCGAAGCCGTATTTGTCGCCATTGTCACCCCTGCATTGAAGCATCTGCGCAAAGAAATTCACGACATCGAGCAAACGCATCAACAGGCTCAGCCCGAGCACGCCTATCAATCGACGCAAGCCGACTACCAAACCCAGGCTGCGTAATGAAGCAATGGATGTGCGGCCCCTGCGGCCTGATTTATGACGAGACACTGGGCATGCCCGAAGACGGCATTGCGCCAGGCACTCGGTTCGAAGACATTCCCGACGATTGGTCATGCCCCGATTGCGGTGTCACCAAAGCCGATTTCTTTCTTATTCCGGATTAGGACACAGCAATGCATACCCCCACGGCGTCAGATAGGCCCATTGTGTTAGACGCCCACGACATTCAGCTTAGCTATAAGCATCCCAAGCAGCCGCCCAACACCGTCCTGCGCGACTTCTCTTTGCATCTGTCCTCAGGTGAAGTGGTCGCCATTCTCGGTCCCAGCGGGGTTGGAAAGTCTTCTCTATTACGCGTGCTTGCCGGCTTGCAATCGCCCGATAAAGGAACTGTGCGCGTCAAAGGCGAATTGCTGCGCGGGCCACACCCGCGCCTGGGCTTTGTCTTTCAGGACCCAAGCCTGCTGCCTTGGCTCACGCTTGAAGAAAATGTGGGCTTCGGCCTGGACTTCAAGCATCAGCCGGCCATTACCCCAGCAGACAAAAAGACCCGGGTGCATGCGGCCATTGCCGAAGTCGACTTGCAAGGCGCCAACGAACGCTATCCCTCTGAGCTATCGGGCGGCATGGCCCAACGTACGGCCCTGGCGCGCAGCCTGGCGCGCCAACCCGAAATACTATTGCTGGACGAACCGTTCAGCGCCTTGGATGAAATTACCCGAGGCGAGATGCAAGTGCTCTTGCAGCAAATTACGGCACGGCATCAGGCCTCGGCCATTTTAGTTACCCACGATATCGATGAAGCCTTTGTCCTGGCCGATCGTATCTTGCTGATCGGCAACTATCCAGGGCGCCTGATTGGCGAGTGGCACATAACAGCACAACATCCTCGTGACGTCATCACGCCGGAATTAACCGACATGCGTGTGGAAATCATGAACGCACTACGTGAGGCACGCAAGGCTACGTCTCGCGCCAGCCATCTTAATTCGTAAGCACCCCACTCTGTAAAACGCCCTTATCCGTCAGCCCGAGTCCGCAAAGAATCTTATGAAAAAAACCGTCAATTACGGCCCTTCTTTGGAAGCCCGCCGTCAGTTCATCAAGCTTACCGGCCTCTTCACGGCGATGGGAGCCCTGCCTTTACTGCAAATGCATAACGTCGCGCGAGCCGCCGAACCCAATGGACCGGTAAAGATCGGCTACCTGGCTATTACCGATGCAACCCCCTTGCTTGTGGCCCACCACAACAATCTTTTTCAAGCACAAGGTTTAGAGGTTGAAAAGCCGCGTTTATTCCGTAGCTGGGCTCAGATTGTGGAAGCGTTCCTTGCCGGGCAAGTCAACGTAGTCCATTTGCTGTCGCCAATGACAGTCTGGGCCCGCTACGGCAGCCAATCACGCGCCAAGGTCGTCGCCTGGAATCACATGTCAGGCTCAGGCCTGACCGTGCAACATGAAATCAATGACATCACGGACCTGGGTGGAAAGACCGTCGCCATTCCTTTCTGGTATTCCTTGCATAACGTGGTGCTGCAACACCTGTTGAAAAGCAAAGCGCTTGAGCCAATCAGCCAAGGCGAGCCCGGTCCCAAACAAGTAAAGCTGGTTGTCATGTCGCCTTCCGACATGGTGCCGGCGCTGGCTAACAAGCAAATTGCCGGATACACCGTGGCGGAACCGTTCAATGCATCGGCCGAAGTACTCAAAGTTGGAAAAATATTGCGTTTCACCGGCGATGTCTGGAAAGATCACGCATGCTGCGTTGTACTGATGCACGAACAAGACTTGGAGCAGCGCCCCGAATGGGCCCAGAAAGTGGTCAATGGCATAGTCCAGGCGCAAGCATGGATACAAGACCACCGCCAGGAAACGGCCCGTATCCTGGCGAAAGATAATCCACAGCGCTACACCCCGCATTCATACGAAGCCCTGGCCCAAGTGCTGATGCCGGAACTGATGAACACAGCCCAATACGAGGCGTCGGGCGCTATTGTGAACACCACATGGAAGGAAAAACGCATCGACTTCCAGCCTTACCCATTCCCCAGCTATACCGAAGAACTCATCAGAAAGCTTAAGACGACAGTGGTCTCAGGCAAAAACGATTTCCTGCAAAAGCTGGACCCTGCCTTCGTGGCCCGAGACCTTGTAGACGACCGCTTCGTGAAGAAGGCGATTATCGACAATGGCGGCATGTCGGTATTCGGCTTGCCCGACTCGTTTACCCGCCAAGAAACGATTACGGTATGAAACTGAAACCATGTGGCAGCCCTAGCCCACGGAACCATCGGCCTGATCATGATTAAAACGCTGAAAGAAACCCGTTTAAGCCCGCGGCTCACTCTAAGCCTGGGCGGCTTGCTTACATTAATCGCGCTATGGGGGATAGGAACCCACTGGCTCGCGGGCAATGTTTCGCTAGCCAGCCTGTTAAGCCCCAAGGAAACTCTAGCCAGCTTGTACGAGCTTCTGGTGGAAAACCAGCTGACATTGCATGTGCTGACCAGCATGAAGCGCGTATTAATTGGCTTGGGCCTGGCGCTTATATTGGGCGTACCCATTGGTTTGGCAGTAGGAACATCACGCGCACTGGAAAACTGCACCGGCAGCGCATTTCAGTTTCTGCGCATGATTTCGCCGCTATCGTGGATGCCGATTGCCGTCATGGTGTTCGGCATCGGCGACGCCCCCATCTATTTCTTGCTCACGTTTGCCGCGGTGTGGCCGATTATCCTGAATACCGCAGCGGGCGTGCGCCAGCTTAATCCGAAATGGCTGATGCTGGCCAAAAGCCTGAGCGCCACTCGCCGCGAAGTCTTGTTCAAGATCGTTCTGCCTGGCATTCTGGGGCATATCCTGACCGGCGTACGCCTTGCCATAGGCATTATCTGGATCGTGCTGGTGCCTTGCGAAATGCTTGGGGTCAGTTCCGGTTTGGGCTATTTCATTCTGGACACACGCGACCGTTTGGCCTATTCGGAATTGATGGCAGTCATTGTACTGATTGGTGCATTGGGCTTCACTCTTGATGCCCTGGCTCAAAAGCTCTACATACACTGGACGCGCGGCTCGAAAGCATCCTGATAAAAGCCTATCAGCCAAGCTGGGTAAAGTGTTGACCAGACGAAAAGTCAGTAATGCTCGTACCGGATTATTGGCGACCATGGCCGACTTGGACGCTGACAAGCTTACCCAACACCGCAATGGCTTCTTCTGTCCGAGCGTCCCAAATGTGTCCATAATTCAGGCGCAAGCAGTTGGCAAAGCCTCGCGTGGCTGAAAAAATCGGCCCAGGCGCGACACTGATGCCTTGAGACAAGGCGTGCTTGTGGATCTCGAGGGCGTTTACGCCTATAGGCATCTCGACCCATAAAAAATACCCCCCTGTTGGCCTTGTTGCCCGTGTGCCAGCTGGAAAATAATGCCCTATCGCTTGCGCAAAGACGGTTTGCTGGGCTTCCAATGTGTGGCGCAGTTTGCGCAAATGCTTGTCATACCCACCTTTGGCCAGGTAGTTTGCCAACCCCATTTGCGTAGGAACGGGCGAGGTTAATGTACTGGTCAGCTTTTGCCGGGCGACGGCGCGCGTGTATCGTCCCGGTGCTGCCCAGCCAACACGGTATCCGGGAGCCAGGCATTTGGAAAACGAAGAGCAGTGCATCACTATGCCCTCACGGTCGAAGGCCTTGGCCGCCGCAGGACGCTTATTGCCGAAATAAAGCTCGCCATAGACATCGTCTTCGATAAGCGGAACGTCATAACGGGTCAGCAGTTCGACCAACGCCTTCTTTTTCTCGTCGGACATCAGGCTGCCCAAGGGATTCTGGAAGTTGGTCATCAACCAGCATGCCTTGGGCCGATGCCGTTCTATTGCCCGCTCTAAAGCAGCCAACTCAATGCCCTCACGCGGATGAGTCGGCACTTCGATAGCCGAGAGTTGCCGGCGCTCCAGCGACTGCAGCGCGGCATAGAAAGTGGGCGATTCAATCAGAACGGCGTCCCCCGGCCGGGTCACTGCAGCCAGGCAAAGATTCAGCGCCTCGAGCGCGCCATTGGTAATGACGATTTCATCGGTGTGGATATGCTGGCCTTCGGCGAGATACCGCAACGCTATCTGGCGCCGCAAGCTGGCATTGCCCTGGCTCAGGTCATCTACCGTGCTCCATGGGTCAATGTTTTGGGAGCCACTCGACAAAGCGCGTGCGAGCCGTTCCATCGGGAACAGCAACGGGCTGGGAAAAGCCGAACCCAACGGTACGACATCGCGATCCATGGCGGACTCAAGGATGTCGAAAACCCGATCACTGATGTTTACCGAAACCGTCTCTTCTTCGGGCTGCGACAACGCATCGGCTTCAGGCGCAATACGGCGAACGCCATGAGCCACGAAGTACCCCGAACGTTCACGAGCCCGAATCAATCCTTGCGCCTCAAGCAGATAGTAGGCCCGGAAAACAGTTGAAGCACTGATATGGCGCTTGGTGGTGATTTCCCGGACCGAGGGAAGCCGGTCGCCTGGATGCAGCAGGCCAGTGCGAATGGACTCGGCCAGTTCCCCCGCCAGGGATTCATAAAGCTTCATGTATTTCCCTAAGGGTTAGCCCGTAATAACATTTCTTTGATACTGAGTTTTACGGGAATTTGAAATTGATAACGTTTGAGCACTAGTGGAAAATAACAAAGCAGGCCCTATAAGAATACCCTCAATAGACTTCCAAAGAAGTCATCTGATATGCTTTTTTATCAGACATCTGATTATTACAAAACTGATCTTAAAACCATACGATCCTGGGGTGCGTTTCTAAGCGCGTCATTCATGACGCCTCCGCCTTAAAAGGATCTCCATGAACCCGACGGCCTTATTACTGGCTACTTTTATCTTATCTATTGCAGGACTTTTCACTTTTATCTGGTCGCTGCGAAAAGGTCTGTTTGACGCCGAGTCCAGCGGCGCCCGAACCATTTTCACCGCCGGAGAAATCGGCCGCCCCGAAGAACCTTCAGCCGATCAAGCCCAGCACCACGCCTTGGCACAACTATCTGACAGTAATCTTGCCGCCAATCACGGCGTCCAAGTCTCAGCCAAGGAAATGGCCGCCCGAGAAGCGGCAGACCGTTCAAGTGCATTTCCCGCTTTTGTGTTGATCTCGTGCGCTGTCGTATGGCTGCTGGTAGCCTCAATCGCTGGCCTAGTCAGTTCCGTCAAACTTCATGCGCCTGACCTGCTTACCGATACCGCATGGCTCAGTTTTGGACGCCTGCGCACTTTACACCTGAATGGCGTGGCTTATGGCTGGGCGCCATTGGGTCTGCTCGGCCTGGCGATCTGGATGCTGCCTCGCTTGTTGCACACAAAACTGTTGGGCGGCCGTCTGGTTATTCTCGGGGCGCTGCTGTGGAATGCCGCGCTGATTGCTGGCATGGGCGCAATTGCGGTTGGCTTTAATGCAAGCCTGGAGTGGCTGGAAATTCCCTGGCAAATCGGCGCGTTATTCGCCGTAGGCGGGATGCTGGTCGGTGTCCCGATGGCGCTGATGCTGACCCGCCGCAAGGTCAAGCACTTATATGTGTCGGTTTGGTATATGGGTGCGGCATTATTCTGGTTCCCCATTTTGTACCTGGTTGCTAAGGTTCCTGGCGTTCATTTCGGTGTGGAGCAAGCCACCATGAACTGGTGGTACGGGCATAACGTGCTCGGTCTGTTCTACACCCCTCTTTCCATAGCAGCGGTTTACTACTTCCTGCCCAAAGTGATCGGACGACCGGTACGTTCCTACAACTTGTCTCTGCTAGGGTTTTGGACACTCGCTTTTTT
>DATJCP010000568.1:0-5431 GCA_035514715.1 Candidimonas sp. | reverse complement strand
CGAACTGTGCTGGATGCTGACCTGCGTGACAGCCAAGGGTTTGATGAATCGGGCCCATGCATATAAAGCGTCGGTGGACCAGAATGTGGCCAAGCAGGTAGAGCCCGATGACGGCGTCAATATGGGCTTGTTTTCCTATCCTATACTCATGGCGGCCGACATCCTGATGTTCGACGCCAACAAGGTGCCGGTCGGACGCGACCAGATCCAGCACATCGAAATGACGCGCGACATTGCTCAGCGCTTCAATCATTTGTATGGGCAAGGTAAAGAGTTTTTTGTATTGCCCGAAGTACAGATCGACGACGAAGTTGCGACCTTGCCAGGCCTGGATGGGCGCAAGATGTCCAAAAGCTACGACAACACCATTCCCTTGTTCGAGGGTGGGGCAAAGGCGCTGCGTCCGGCCATTATGCGCATCGTGACGGATTCACTCGAACCTGGCCAGCCCAAGGATGCGGAAGGCTCGCATTTGTTCGCCCTGTACCGGGCCTTTGCAACGCCTGTTGAATCTGCGGCG
This sequence comes from Candidimonas sp., assembly GCA_035514715.1. Lineage (GTDB taxonomy): Bacteria > Pseudomonadota > Gammaproteobacteria > Burkholderiales > Burkholderiaceae_B > Pollutimonas. The sequence continues at coordinate 4,911 of DATJCP010000568.1, read as the reverse complement.
TTTCGCAAGCAGCTTGAAGAAGGGCTGGGCTGGGGGGATGCCAAGAACATGCTGGCTGCCCGTATCGAGCAAGAGCTTGCGCCGATGCGCGAGTGTTATGCCGACCTGATGGCCAGGCCGGACCGCATAGAGGATATCCTGCAGGCAGGGGCAGCCAAGGCGCGCCGTCTATCCCAGCCCTTTATGGCGAGTTTGCGCGATGCGGTGGGCTTGCGCGCGGCACCCGCTCCATCGGCAGGTGGGCAGGCTGGTGCCGGTGTTAAAAAATCGGCTGGCAAGCAGGCGCGTTTTGTCAGTTTCCGCGACGATTCCGGGAAATTCCGTTTCCGTTTGTTGGGGGCTGACGGCCTGGAGCTTTTGCTATCCGAACCTTTCGACAACCCCAAGGCAATTGGTGCCTTGACCAAGGCTATGCAACAGGCGCCGTTTTCAAGCCTGGCTACTGAAGAAAACGGGGCGGTGCGTATTGTTGTCGATGGCACTCTTGCGGCTAGTTTTCCACCTGAGCAGATGGAGTCCGTGAAGCTGGCCATCGAGAGCCTAAGCCAAGAGTAAGTGGGTTACTGTCGGCTTGCAGCCTTATGCGCTGCAAGCCGACAGGGCGTTACTCACATTGCTGGGCTTGCATGCCAAGATCCTTGCATAGGGCAAGGATTTCGGCCAGTTGGTCGCGATACACCAGGACAGCCTGGAAGTCGTTGGTGTAGCTCTCACCAAAGCACAGCAGGCAGTACTTTTCGTGATGTATCTGCAACTGCTGATCCACCCATTGGTAAAAATCCGACAGGGTTTCAAAACTATTGTTGTCGTAGGGGTACTCGGGCAAGGCCGGGTGCTCGAACGCGTCGATGATCTGTTCATACAGCTCGTCGACATTGTCGGCAACCGCAAAATAGTCTTCCAGTTCGACAAAAATAATGAATGCCATTACGCCGTTGGGATCGTATTCGGCTACTTTGGCGGCGTCGGCGCCATAGTTGTCTTTCAGCGTTTTGGCTGGATCGCTTTGGGCTTGCTCGCAGATATTCACGATGCGTGCGGTTTCGTGCTCGTCCATGTCTCCGCATGAAAGCAGCCCGATAAGCGTTGCCAGCTTATTCAGATAAGAGTCGGGTTCGGTAGTCATATAGCCTGTTATTTCCTGAGTTTGGCGAAAGCGGCGGCCATGGCGCCTGAGGCGGCCGGCTCGGCCTGCCGTTTTTGAGGGGAGTGACGGGCTGCACCGCCCGATGCGGGGCGTTGGTCTGGAGCGCCGCGGCGTACCGGTGCGGTATCGTCTTTAAGACGCATGGTGAGCCCGATACGTTTACGGGGTGCATCGACTTCCTGCACCTTGACCGTAACGGTCTGCCCAACGCGGACGACATCGCGCGGGTCTTTGATAAAGGTATCGGACAAGGCCGAAATATGCACCAGGCCGTCCTGATGCACGCCTACGTCGACGAAAGCCCCGAAATTGGCGACGTTGGTGACGACGCCTTCCAGGATCATGCCTGGCAGCAAATCGTTGATGGTGTTGATGCCTTCTTTGAACTGCGCTGTCTTGAATTCGGGGCGGGGATCGCGTCCCGGTTTTTCCAGTTCCAAGAAAATGTCTTTAACGGTAGGCAAGCCGAAACGCTCGTCGGTGAACTCAGATGGAGAAACGCCTTTCAGTGCCCCTTGTTGGCCCATGACATTGCGTGCGTCGGTCTTGATCTTTTCAAGTATGCGTTCCACCACGGGATAGGCTTCGGGGTGTACCGAAGAAGCGTCCAGCGGGTTATCGCCATCGGGAATGCGCAGGAACCCTGCTGCCTGCTCGAATGCCTTGTCGCCGAAACGGGGCACTTTGAGCAGCGTTTTGCGGTTCGGGAAAGCGCCGTTTTCGTTACGCCAACTTACAATGTTTTTGGCCAAGAGCGAGCTAAGACCGGAAACGCGTGTAAGCAGAGGTGCCGAAGCCGTGTTCACGTCGACCCCCACGGCGTTCACGCAATCTTCGATTACCGCATCCAGCGAACGGGCCAGTTCACGCTGGTTCACATCGTGCTGGTATTGGCCCACACCGATGGCCTTGGGTTCTATCTTGACCAGTTCGGCCAGAGGGTCTTGCAGGCGGCGCGCAATCGACACGGCCCCCCGCAGACTGACGTCCAGATCGGGGAACTCATGCGCGGCGAGTTCTGATGCGGAGTACACGGATGCGCCAGCTTCCGACACGATGACGCGAGTCAGCGTCAACGCTGGGAATTTTTCCAGCATATCGATGACGAGTTTTTCGGTTTCGCGCGAGGCTGTGCCATTGCCGATGGCGACAAGTTCTATCTTGTGTTTCGCGGCGAGCGCGGCCAAGGTCTTGATGCTGCCTTCGCGGTCGCGGCGCGGTTCAAACGGGTAAATGGTTGCTGTATCCAGCACCTTCCCGGTGGCGTCGATGGCGGCAACCTTAACACCGGTTCGTATACCGGGATCCAGGCCCAGCACCGCTTTGGGGCCGGCCGGGGCCGCCAGCAGCAGGTCTTTCAGGTTGGCGGCGAAAACGCGTATGGCTTCTTCCTCAGCGGTGTCGCGCAGGCGGCCTACCAGTTCTGATTCGAAAGCCGTCAACAGTTTGACGCGCCATGTCCAGCGGCAGACTTCGCCCAGCCAGCGGCTGCGTGCCGAGGCGCTGGGGGAAAAATCGGCGCCGACTTTCAGGAAGTCTGAAATACGTACTACGCAAGGATGAGGCGTTTGCGCTTCAAGGTCGGCTTCCAGGCCCAGGCGTATGTCCAGCGCGCCTTGTTGGCGACCGCGCAGCAGGGCTAGAATCCTGTGGGAAGGCAGTGACCGCAACGGCTCGTTAAAGTCGAACCAGTCACGGAAATTGTCGCCTTCGTTTTCCTTGCCTTCGACCACTTTGGAATAGAGCAGTCCGGTTTTCCATAAGTGCTCGCGCATATTCGCGAGCAGGTCGGCGTTTTCCGCGTAGCGCTCTGCAAGAATATCGCGGGCGCCGTCCAGCGCGCCCTTGGTATCGTTGATTGAGGCTTCGGGATTCAGATAGCTTTCTGCGAGTATGGCGGGGTCGCAGGCCGGGTCGGCGATAATGGCATCGGCCAGGGGTTCCAGGCCGGCTTCCCGGGCGATCTGGGCCCGTGTACGCCGTTTGGGTTTGTAAGGGGCGTACAGGTCTTCCAGGCGTTGCTTGGTATCGGCAGCATTGATTTCTTGGTGCAGTGCCTGGCTGAGCTTGCCTTGCTGCTCGATAGATTCAAGAATGGCAAAGCGCCTGGATTCGAGTTCGCGCACGTAAAGCAGCCGTACCTCGAGGTTGCGCAGCACCGTGTCGTCTAGGCCGCCGGTGGCTTCTTTGCGATAGCGTGCCACGAATGGAACGGTTGCTCCTCCGTCGAGCAGCTCGACAGTAGCGGCAACTTGGGCCGGGCGAACATTAAGTTCGTTGGCCAGCAAGGCGATAATGCGGGCGGGATCCGCTTCTTTTACGACAGAAGCGGGCTTGGCTTGAACAGAGGTATCAGTCATGAGTCCATCATTAAAACGTAAATCATGCGGCGAATTTTGCCACATCCCGGTGCCGTGCCGGAAAATACACGGGTATCATCACGTGTAGTCTTTTAAACAATTGTGAAGAGCGCCAAGTGCGCCAGCCAGTCGCCAGCTTGCACGCGCTGTCCCCAACCTGCTGACTTTACCCTTTTTTCGCGCTCCTTTCATGCGGGCGGACTCTGTCATTACTCTAGATGCTTTTGCAAGAACTTTCCGATATCTTTGCCACCGATGGTCCTATTGCCAAGGCCATGCCCGACTATCGCCCGAGGCAGGCGCAACTTGAGCTGGCCCAGGCCATAGAAGAGACGCTGCGCGATCATTCCACCCTGATCGCCGAGGCAGGGACCGGCACAGGCAAAACCTGGGCCTACTTGGTGCCGGCTTTTTTAAGCGGCAGCAAGGTGTTGGTGTCCACCGGAACGCGCACGTTGCAGGACCAGTTGTTCCGGCGCGATCTGCCGCGGTTGCGCAAAGCGCTGGCGCTGCCTATCAATGTCGCCTTGCTCAAAGGCCGTGGAAACTATGTGTGCCACTACCATCTGGAACGTCTATCGGGCGATGACAGGGCGCTCAAGTCGCGTGCGGAAATCAGCCAGCTGCGCCACATACAGGTTTTTACTCAGCAGTCCAAAAGCGGTGATAAAAGTGAGCTGACACCCGTTCCTGAAGACGCCGATATCTGGAATCGGGTGACATCCACGCGCGAAAACTGTCTGGGCCAGGATTGCCCGCATGTGCGCGACTGCTTCGTGCTTAAAGCGCGCCGCCAGGCGCAAGAGGCAGACCTGGTGGTGGTCAATCATGCTTTGTTCATGGCGGACCTGGCCCTGCGCGAAGAGGGCATTACCGACCTGCTGCCGGCGGTCGAATTAGTGGTCTTCGACGAGGCCCATCAACTGCCGGATATCGCTACGCGTTTCCTGGGTACTAGTGTTTCTTCTCATCAGTTGCTGGATCTGGCGCGCGCCACCGAGGCTGCAGGGCTGGCTTACGCACGCGAATCCACCAACTGGAGTGAGGTCGGCAAAAAAATAGAACATGCTGCAAGAGAATTAAGGCTTGTTGCCGCGCCTATCGATAAGCTGCCGGGGCGCAAGGCCACTTTCCAGGCCATTCCCAATGCCGCTGAATTCGATGCGGCGTTGTTAGCCTTGCTGGACGTGCTGGATACCAGTACGGCTTTCCTGGGCGTGGTAAGCGAAAAGCATCCCGATCTGGCGGCGGTGGCCAAGACCTGTCTGGATATTCGTGCCAAGCTGTACCAATGGAGCCAGCCCGACAGGCAGGGAAACAATGCGCTCAAGCCCGCCAAGGCAGATGGCGATGCCACTGCGGTCGATAAGGATGCGACGGCAGCTGTGCGCGGGGTAGAGCACA